>RDZL01000146.1 GCA_004295165.1 Flavobacteriia bacterium | reverse complement strand
TTTTTAGAAAACGCCAACATGTATCAAATGATAGACAGTTTAGGTTTTGACAGCATTTTCGTACTTAGTGTAAACCCACAATTCGCTACTTATCGTTGTACGTTTACACAAGTTGGAGAGCACCAAGGAGATTATGTGCAGGCTGGTATCAATGCTTCGGGGGTATTCTACCAATGGGTCAAGCCTGAAAACGGGGTTCCACAAGGGAATTTTGCCCCGCTTCGAAAAGTTGAAACACCTCAGCGCAAGCAAATGCTAAGTACTGGTTTTTCGTATCAACTCAATTCAAAATGGCGAATTTTTACCGAAAATACACTCAGCGAAAACGACCTCAATTTATACTCCTCACAAGACGACCAAAACAATCTAGGTTATGCCTCCAAAGGAGGGCTGCGCTTTCATAAAAGTAACATCGTAGACAGCAGCAAACGCGTACTTGAAACATCGCTAGAATACCTTTATCTGAACGCGCGTTTTGAACCGATAGAACAATTTCGGGCAGTAGAGTTTGACCGAGATTGGAATATCCGCAATCAAAATTACACGGGTACACAGCGCCAACTAGAGTTAAAGCAACGCCTCACCCACAGCCAATTTGGGCAAATCAACTTTGCCGCTCAGCACCTCGACATAGACAGCTTGTTTGCTGGGCAGCGCTTTTTTAGCGATGGCAATTGGAAACAAAAAGGTTGGTCTGCCAAATGGGACGCCTCCGCATTGCGCGCCCAAACTAACGTTTCTCAAAATTATTTTGTGCGACACCGCTTGAAACTCGACAAACAACTTGGACGCTATAAAATCGGTTACATAGACGACCACGAATGGAATCAATTTGGCGGCAGCTTGTTGGCCAACTCTTATCAATTTTACGATGCACAGGCCTTTATTCAGTTGCAAACCACAAATAAACTTGACCTTAAATTATTCTACCGCGAACGCTATGACTGGCGGCCAGACAGCACACTACAACTCGCGGCCAAGGCCAAAACAACAGGTTTAGAACTCAAATGGGATCCGAATTCGAGCCAAAACTTGCAGGTACTTTTAGGCGCAAGGCAATTGGCTATCCTCGATTCTACGCTCATTGACCAAAAAGCAGAAAAGAGTTTAGTGGCTCGTTTTGATTACAGTGCGCGCTTTTTTAAAAATGCACTGACGCTGACAACTTTTTATGAAATTGGTTCTGGTCTAGAGCAAAAACGACGCTTTCAGTACATCCGCGTCAACGACGGACAAGGCATTTACACTTGGATAGACTACAATGCTGATGGCATCAAAGACCTCAATGAATTCGAACAAGCGATCTATGCCGATCAAGCCAATTACATCCGCGTATTTGTACCTAGTGCGAGTTATGCAGCTGTATTTTCCAATGAATGGAACCAAAGTATGCTCTGGAGGCCAGAATTACTCTGGCGTCAGCGTGCGGGTGTTTTGGGTGTTTTGGCAAAATTCTCCAACCAAACACGCATTCGAGTCCAGCGCAAATTACAAGACGGCACCACTTTGCAATGGCTCAACCCTTTGGCCTCAGACATCGGCGAATTGGCCCTGCAATCTGCCAATGCGCAATTCTCAAATTCCTTGTTCTTCAACCGAAACGCCAAAGTATTTAGCGCAGAATATAGCTGGTTGCAACAAGAAAACAAAATGCTCCTCGCCAGCGGTTACGATGCGCGCAGCCAAACCAAACACCAACTCAACTTACGCCTCAACATCAATTCTAAATTTGCGTTCGAAACAACCTTTTTACAAGGTCAAAATGCGGCCCTTGCGGACTACACCAGCGGACGCAATTTTCAGATTGCGCAGCAAGAACTCAAGCCACAACTCATTTATCAAGAAGGATCTTTAGTGCGCCTGAGTTTTGCCGGTAGTTTGAGTCAGAAAAATAATAGTTCATTGTATGGCGGGCAAAGTGCAAAGTCAAAGTCACTCGAAACAACCTGGAAAATCAATAGGAGTGAAAAAGGCAGCCTCAATGGCTCACTCAAGTACGTCTATTTTGATTTCAACGGCACTGCGCTTTCTGCTGTCGGTTATGAAATGCTCGAGGGCTTACGACCAGGTACCAACTGGACCTGGAACTTAAGCTATCAGAAAATTCTTGGCAAAAATTTACAACTCAGCCTCAATTATGGTGGCCGGCTCATGCAGGGGCAAACCGCTGTACATACGGGCGGAATGGAGTTGAGGGCCTATTTTTAAGTGCGTGGTTTATTGCTTGAATTGCGCTTGTACGAACGCTCTAGCCTTTGCGTCTGTTGCCACATAATCCTCATATTGAGGGTCCAAGATGTTGGCAACGTTTTGCATACAATACTCGTTGAGTTGGCCAATTTCCAAGAAGGAGATTTTGCGATCTAAATAAGCTGCTACAGCCTCTTCATTGGCCGCATTGAGCGCACATGCTGCGGTCCCTTGTGCAGCCATGGCTTGATACGCTAAATCTAAGTTCTTGAATACTTTGCGATCGGGCTGTTCAAAGGTGAGCTGCGGATAATCCATGAAATTGAATCTCGGGAAATCGGTTTTGAAGCGCGCTGGGTAAGTGAGTGCAAACTGAATGGGTAGCTTCATGTCGGGCAGGCCCATTTGTGCTTTCATGCTGCCGTCTTCGAACTGCACCAAACTATGCACAATTGATTGCGGATGCACAATCACATCTATTTGCTCAGGCTGCAAACCAAAAAGCCACTTAGCTTCTATGACTTCTAAGCCTTTGTTCATGAGGCTAGCTGAGTCAATGGTAATTTTGGCACCCATGCTCCAGTTCGGATGCTTGAGCGCTTGCTCGAGGCTCACATTTTGAAGTTGTTCGAGCGTAAAACCTCTAAACGGGCCGCCCGATGCAGTGAGGTAAATCTTTTCGATTGGATTGTGGAACTCGCCCACCAAACACTGAAAAATAGCTGAATGCTCAGAATCTACCGGGTAAATATTGACTGCTTTTTCACGCGCTAATTTAGTGATGAGCTCTCCAGCAACAACCAAAGTTTCTTTGTTGGCAAGTGCAATTGTTTTACCCGCTTCAATGGCGTGAATTGTTGGTTTAAGCCCCGCATAGCCCACTAATGCCGTAAGCACAGTATGCACTTCATTGGACTCCACTACCTGACACAAGGCTTCTTGACCAGCATAAACGTGAATATCTTCAGACCAAAGGGCATCTTTCACCTTTTGATATTGGCTTTCATCGGTAATCACAACAGCATTGGGCTGAAACTTCAGCGCTTGCTCTATGAGCAAATCGGCATTTTTACCTGCGGTTAAAACCTGTAAATCAAAGTAGTCTGGGTAAGCCGCCAACACCTCGAGTGCTTGCGTACCGATAGAACCCGTAGAACCTAGTATGGCAATGCCTTTCTTTTCTTGCATGAACAAAGGTAACAAAAGAGCCTTGAAATAGTTCCCAAATGCTAAGAATTGGTGACTTCAGCTTTCATTAGTTTTAGAACATATTCTAATAAGTAAATACCTGATTTTACCTAATTTAGCTGTACTCTTAATTATTCGTAAAATCCCCTTATGAAAGCAATATTTATTCTCTCTTTTCTTTTAGCAACTACCATTGTTTTCGGTCAACAACTCAAAACCACCGAAAAACGCGTCGAGATAGACCTCAAGGATGGTCGCTACAACGAACAAGTTTACACAATGGGTAAATACGGAGTGGTCTTGAAGAGTTTCAGCAAAGATGATGGCTTGAAAACAAATATATACTTACATCATGACGTTTATAACACCGATTTGGAATTGTATGAAACAGACCCATTAGCATATGATCCTTACCTCCCTATTATGTCTACTTATGAGACTGAAGATCATATTTTTCACCTCGCATATAGACGTAAAAAAAGACCGATAACTGTTTATGAATTCGATGTCAAGAATAAAACAAGTAAGCGCCTCGACATTGAATATAGCGGCAGTGAAAAATTCCGTGGCATCGAATATTTTCAAGTTCTCGGTCAGAAAGCAGCAGCAATCGGATTCAGTAAATCTGGCGTCCATTTTTTATCGTTTGATTTAGAGGCGCAAACAGTAACATCAACGCCAATTTATATAGAAGATTTTAAGCCAGGACGTATTATTGCCACGAACATGCAATATCTAGAAGATGCGAAAAAGTACTACGTATCGCTTAGAGTCTATAAAACGAGTAAATTAACCTATGCCTATTTGCTAGATGTCGATACTGACGGTTTTTTTAATACCCCAATGAAAATTGATGAAAGTGCCGGAAGATTCATCAAATCTATTACGGTTGGAGCTGTTGGCGAGTCAGATGTTGTCATTGCCGGAACTTATGGAAATGCTTCTTTTGGGCCTAATAACGGCATCTATTTTGGCGCTTCCAGCGAAGGAGAAATTACAGACATTACATCTTATAACTTTTTAGAAATTCCAAACTATTTGGACTACTTACCTGAACGGGACCAAAATCGTTTAGAAAACAAAATAGAACGCAAAGCCAGCAAAGGGAAAGAATTAGAAACATCTGAGTACCTTGTGATGCACAATCTTATTCCTGTTGACAACGATTTTCTTTTGATAACAGAAGCGTATTATCCGACCTACAGAACTGAATATCGAACAACAACGGTTAAGGGCAAAACTACCACTACACCAGTTCAAGTCTTTGATGGTTATCAGTATACACATGCCATGATCGCCAAATTCAATAAAGAAGGTGAAATGCTCTGGAGCCAAGTATTTAAAATGTATTTGTGGTACAAACCATTCGTAGCCAGAACCTTTATCCGCATTGCAGCTCAAGAACAAAATAGCATTCAATTGGTCTATGCCGACGGTAAAAATATCTATTCTAAATCCTTTTCTTTTGACGGTGAAATCCTCTATGATAAAACCTCAAACCCAATCAATACCGATAACGAAAACGATAAGGTAAAGCAATCATATAGCAACATTTCCTACTGGTACGACAAATACTTCTTGTCTTACGGTGTTCAGTCGATAAAAAACAAGGTAGATGACGACGTGAAGCGCAAGCGCACCGTTCTTTTCTTGAATAAAGTTTCTTTCGAGTAGCTTACTCCACCGTCACACTCTTCGCCAAGTTGCGAGGTTGGTCTACGTTGCAGCCACGCATGACAGCGATGTGGTAAGAGAGCAATTGGAGCGGAATGGTGGCTAGAAGTGGCACCAAGAATTCGTCTACTTCAGGTATCTCGATCACGTGGTCTGCCATACTGCGGACTTGCTCGTCGCCTTCTGTTACAATTGCAATGACTTTTCCTTTGCGGGCCTTGACCTCTTGGATATTTGAAACGACCTTTTCATAGGAGTTGCCTTGGGTGGCAATCACGATAATCGGCATGTTTTCGTCGATCAGGGCGATAGGGCCATGCTTCATTTCTGCAGCAGGATAACCTTCGGCGTGGATGTAAGAAATTTCTTTGAGCTTGAGTGCGCCTTCTAGGGCAACAGGGAATGAGCTTCCGCGGCCAAGGTAAAGTGCGTTGGGTGAATCTTTATAAATTGTTGCAATTTTTTCGATATCAGCATCTGTTTGGAGAACGCGTTTTACTTTTTCTGGTATGGCTTCGAGTTCTGCCAATAACTGGCGGAATTTTGATTCTGAGATGGTGCCTTTTTTATGTGCTAAGGAAAGTGCCATAAGGGTAAGCACCGTAACCTGAGCTGTAAAGGCTTTGGTAGATGCTACACCGATTTCTGGGCCAGCGTGTGTATAAGAACCTGCGTCAGTAATGCGGGCAATAGAAGAGCCCACAACATTGCAAATACCCAAAATAGTAGCACCTTTTGATTTGGCTAATTCGAGCGCAGCTAGCGTATCGGCAGTTTCGCCAGATTGCGAAATGGCAATGACTACATCGTTTTCATTGAGAATTGGATTGCGGTAGCGGAATTCACTCGCGTATTCTACCTCAACATTAATGCGTGCGAGGTCTTCGATGAGGTATTCACCCACCAAACCTGCATGCCAAGAAGTACCACAAGCCACTATAATGAGGCGATTTGCAGAAATCATTTTTTGCTCGTACTCACGAATACCACCCAGGGCAACCCAAGCTTCTTCAGAGTTCAGACGGCCTCGGAAGCAGTCGTGGATAGAGCGCGGTTGTTCGTGGATTTCTTTGAGCATGAAGTGCTCGTATCCGCCTTTCTCTAAGGCCTCGAGTTCTAGCTCGAGTTCTTGAAAGAATGGTGTTTTTTGTTGGTCGGCGATGTCGTAGAGTTTGAGGCCTTCTTCGAGGTCAATAACAGCAACTTCTTCGTCGTTGAGGTAAACTACTTTTTTGGTGTACTCTACAATCGGGGTAGCGTCAGAGGCACAATAATAGGCGCCATCGCTGCCAATACCAACCACAAGTGGGCTGCTCTTGCGGGCGGCTACCAAACGGTTTGGATAGTCAGAAGACATGGCCACAATAGCATATGCACCTACAACGTGGTTAAGTGCCAAACGCAAAGCCTCACCGAACCAAACGTTTTCTTTCTTTTGAATGTAATCTACTAAATGTACAACAACCTCTGTATCGGTAGCACTTTTGAAGACGTAGCCATTTTTGATTAATTCTTGCTTGAGTACGTCGTAGTTTTCGATGATACCGTTGTGGATGAGGGCAATTTTGCCATCCATTGAGGTATGCGGATGGGAATTCACATCGGAAGGTTCACCGTGGGTAGCCCAACGCGTGTGACCAATTGCCGCGTGTCCGCTGCGGTCTTGGTTGGCAGCAAAATCTTCGAGGTTGCTAACCTTACCAACGCGCTTGTATACTTGAAGTACTCCATTTTGATTGATGGCAACACCAGAGCTGTCATAGCCGCGGTATTCTAATCTTTTAAGTCCTTTGATAACGACTGGGTAGGCTTCATTTTTGCCTATGTAAGCAACGATTCCACACATAATTAATATGTTGTATAGGTAACGACGAGTTTGGGTTTTTTCTTGTTGTTGGTTTCTACGCCATTGAAGACAATTCGCTCGGCAGAATTCCTGAAAAAGAGCGGCGAAACAACAATACCGTTGTTTTCTAATTTGCCATTGACCAAAGATTGGAGGTAAGCACGGATATCTAAATCGTATTGTTTTTTGGCATCAGAATAGAGCCCCGCAATACCGAGAGAGGTATAGAATACATCGGTAGACGCTAATTTGCTGGCAGCAGTAATGCGCGAACCTGGCTTATAACGGTATCCGGTTTGGAATTGAACTGGCAAAGTGAGGTCGGCACGGTGAATGATGATGTTGTCTGGGAGTTGGTCTAGGCCAGGAATCTTAATCATGGCGCGCACTTTATTGGCTTGCGCGTAAAAGGCTTTTTGACCAATGGTAGAGTCGGCGAGTAAAGCAGCAACTGGCGTATTGGTTTGCTCGTGATCTATGTGCGTGAAATCGGCACAATTGGAATTGATGGTGAAATCGTAGGTTTTCTTGACGCCATCTAATCTGAAATAGATGGTCATTTTGGATGCTGGATTGTTGTTGAGGTCTAAGTATAGAATAGCGCCCTGACCAGTATTTTGATTCGGGTTGTTGACTGCAATTTTGAGGCCTTTGAAATAATCTTGGAAGGCAGCATTGGTAGCAAAAGTAGCAGGATTTGCGGTGGACTGATTGATGAAATCCCAGGCGCGGTTGGTGTCGAGGTGAATGCGCAATTGCGGATCTACTTCAGCGCCAGCAACAACTGCATCGTTGATCGGATCTGGGGTAATGGTGCCTTGGCCAGCTGCTACCCAGTTGGTGCTGCCCGTATTTAGGGTAGAAAATTGGTAATACTTGACTGTTGACGCATTTTGCAAGGAGTCTGTAAGTTGATACACTTCAAAAGTTTGTGGGCTGAGGTCACCGTAGTAACCTACATATTCCATAGCCAAAACAAAGGAGTCGACAACAATAAGAGAGGCATCGCCAAAATTAGGATTGAGGCCTGGCAAACGCAATTCGGTGTATACTGACGCTTCTACCTTACCAAACTTAGGATCTACGTAAGAGCCCAACAACACGTTAGACGCATTTTTTGTTTCGGTGGAGTCTTCTAGGATAGAATAGGTAATGAGTTCAAAAGTATCGGTTGTGATGCCGTTGAGAAGGGCATCTGGGTCAATGATTTCTTTACCTAAACCGGAGTCTTTTTTGGTGCATGCCGCGGCTACCAACAGCATGAGCAGAAGTGCGCTTATGATTTTCATGAGCTTAGGCTAGGACGTTAGCGTCGATTACTTTGTCAAAGAAAGCAGCCAATTCTTTACCCTGATGCTCTTCGGCAAAATAAGGCAGTTTGAGAATATTTGCTTCGTCGTAGAGCGCTTGCAAGTTGGCGTCTAGCACTTCGCTAGCGATGTTGACACCGTCGCAGTGTGCTAAAATAACTTTGGTGAGGTTTTCACAGCTGGTGTCTTTGAGCGCGTCGGTGAGGTCTTGCGGGAAGCCATCAAAAGCGAGCTTTTCGGCAAAACGCGGGTCCCAAGGTTGGTCAAAGGTTTCGTTATAGAGACTATAGACAACCTTCGTTTCTTTGAAGTGTGGGTCTTTGCTGAAGATGTATTTGATGTACAAAGCCATAATGCCGGTGAGCCAGCCATGGCAATGAATGACATCTGGCTGCCAACCTAATTTTTTGACAGTTTCTAAAACACCGCGACAGAAGAACATAGCACGCTCGTCGTTGTCTGGGTGAAATTTGCCGTCTTCTTCTTGAAGGCAGGTTTTGCGTCGGAAGTAGTCGTCGTTGTCTATGAAATACACCTGCATTCTGGCTGCCGAAATAGAGGCAACTTTAATGATGAGCGGGTGGTCGTGGTCATCGATAGAGATATTGAGACCCGACAGGCGAATGACTTCGTGGAGTTGGTGGCGTCTTTCATTGATCGCACCAAAACGGGGCGTAAAAACGCGGATTTCTTTACCAGCATCTTGAACTGCTTGAGAAATGCGACGTGCGCTTCCAGAAATTTCAGATTTGGGTAAAAAAGGAAAGATTTCTTGAGAAATAAATAGTATTTTCTTCTTTTCCATTTATATAAATATGCTAGCAAAATTACGAAATAAACATGAACTATCCTAAAAAGCAATAGCTTTGTCCGCTTGAAACTGTAGAAAAGACGAAGCCATGCAGACCTTTGTTACCAGAGAAGAAATATTCATTTGGCGCGAGCAACAACAAGCAGAGCAAAAACAAATTGGGTTTGTGCCAACCATGGGGGCTTTACACCAAGGTCATTTGTCTTTAGTTGAGCAAGCCTGTCAGGAGAATGACGTCGTGGTTGTTTCCATTTTCGTGAACCCGAAACAATTCAATCAAAGTGCTGATTTACAAGCCTATCCAAGAATGCTATCTGCAGATCTTGCCTTGTTGGAGCACTTGCCCAATCTGGTTATTTTTGCACCCAACGAAAGTGAAATGTACCCCGCAGATTTGCCCTTTGAGCCCATGCCACTTGGCAAAATTGGGCAACTTTTAGAGGGCGCGCACAGGCCCGGGCATTTTGAAGGCGTGGTGCATGTCGTGCATCATTTATTTGCTTTGGTTCAGCCACATACAGCTTATTTTGGCCAAAAAGATTTCCAACAGCTCGCTATTATCCGTTTACTGAATCAGTATTATGGCTTCGGAATTGATATTATAGGCTGTGAAACCATCCGCGAAAGCGACGGTTTGGCGATGAGCAGCCGAAACCTCAGACTAACCCACGAACAACGCCAAAGTGCTGTTTCCATTTCAAAAGCCCTTGCGTTGGTCAAAAATAACATCGGGCAAGATCCAATAGAAAACGTGAAACAAGCCGCACGAAACATCATTGAACAAGCCGGTTTGGAGATAGACTACCTCGAAATTGTAGACCCGATTACCTTAGAAAACTGCACAGAATGGCAGCAAATTCAAGTTTGTTGCGTAGCTGCTTTTTGCGGCGAGGTGCGGCTGATCGATAATGTGTTGTGTGAATCGGTTCTTTGATGTAATTTTGCCGCGCTACAACGCGCTATAAGTTATGTACATCAACGTCCTCAAATCAAAAATTCATCGGGTCCGCGTTACACAAGCAGACCTCAACTATATTGGTAGCATCACCATAGATGAAGACCTCATGGATGCCGCAAACCTCATCGAAGGTGAGCGCGTTCAGATTGTCAATATCAACAACGGTGAGCGTTTCGAGACTTACGTCATCAAAGGTGAGCGCCAAACTGGCATGATTTGCCTTAATGGCCCTGCAGCTCGCAAGGTAGCCATCAACGACATCATCATTATTATTGGCTATGCCATGCTAGACTTTGAAGAAGCCAAAACATTTAAGCCTTCTTTGGTTTTTCCGAACGAACAAACTAACTTGCTCTCGTAAATTTACATGAGCAAGCGACTTCACAACATTCAACATAAAATTCTAAGCTGGGAAGACGCCCTCAAAATCAGAGGTATATGGGCGCTTCAAGGACAAAAAGTTGCCTTTACCAACGGCTGTTTTGATATTTTGCATTTGGGTCATGTGAGTTATTTAGCTCAAGCTGCAGATACGGCAAACAGACTTATTGTTGGGATGAATACCGATGCTTCTGTGCGCATGCTCGATAAAGCACCCAACCGCCCCATCAATCCAGAAATTGCCCGTGCAACGGTACTTGCCGCGCTGGGTTGTATCGATGCGGTTGTCCTCTTCGATGAACAAACACCCCTTGAATTGATCGAATGGCTTCGGCCCGATGTCTTGCTCAAAGGTGCAGACTACAGCGCCGAGCAAACCAATCCTGAAGCCAAAGACTACATTGTCGGTTCTGGATTCGTGCAAACCTATGGCGGCAGCGTGCAAACTATTCCCTTTGTGGAGGGTTATTCCACTACAGGCATTCTAGCGAAAGGCCATTAAGGCTATCCTTTGATTTTGATCTCAACGCCTGTTTGCTCCTGCTCTTGCTTCCACTTATCTAATTTTTGCTGCAATTTGCTGTTTCTTGGTGAAGTAGGGGGCGGAGGTTCTGAACTTTTAACTGGTTTTTTATCCTTATCAAACTTAACTTGAATGGTTTCGTGCGGACTTGTTTTTTCTTGATAACTCCCCACATTTGGGTCGTTTTTATAAAGCCCAAAAGTCGCTTTGAGGATTTCTTTCGACTCTTGCTGACTGCGTTCAAACTGTTCTTGAGCAGCTTCTTTTTTTCCTTTTTTGTCCCAACTCACTTTGGGGTCGTCGAGCGGGCCACTGATGCGGACAAACAAGCGAAGCCCTGTGCCGTCGTCTAAAATTTCACCGAATTCTGTTTGTGTTTCTTGAACTAAGAGATCGCGCAGGCGCAGGCCAACAGCATAATCAATTTGGTGCTCAAAACTATGGCTTCCTACCAAATCGAGGTCGAGTGCTGAAGATGCAATGTGCATTTTTTCAAACTTCAATTGTCGGTTCGCGATGGTAAAGGTGTTATTGAGCTGTTCAAAGCGAACATCCTTGAGCTTTTGCTGCAATACCTGCTGATTTTTAGCGCCAAGAATTGGCCTGCCTTTGCCAACCGTAAGGGTATTTGCCAAATCTTGTAAAATAGGGGCGTGCAACAAACGGCCATGGTCTATTTGACAATTAATTTGAGCGCGCAAGCTCTGTTCGTCAAGACCTTTGAAGTAATCGTATTTAGTCTGAACGATAAAATCAAAATTACCTTTACCAGAAAGGTGTTGATCAGTTAAAATTGACTGATCAAAATTCTCCCACTCCTTGAATAAAGTACCGAGATCTACTTTTTTGGCACTCCCATTGGTTTCAATTTCAAAAGTAGACGGCGCCCGTTCGCTTAATTTGAGTTGACCATTCCAATAGCCTTGCGTATGGTTGAACTTCAACTGCTCAAGCAAAAGCTCATGAGCGCTTAATTTCAATGATCCTTTGAGCTGATGAATTTCTTTATTTTCGTATTTCAATTGTTGAATATCAAACGGAAGAGACAAATTGATCTGCTCAGGTAGCATCCAATCCCGTTTTTGATTTGTTGACTCCGTATCAAAATCTGCGACATCGAAATGTTGAGCACGCAAGGATCCGCTGAGTTGGAGCGGCAAATCACGACTGAATTGTTGAAGGTATTCAGGAATTTGAAGTTGCAGGTTGAGGTCACTATTGCCTACCTTGGCCTTCAAGTCGCGGATATCGAGATGGTGTTCATCAAAAGTCACACTGGTGCTGAGCTCACGAAAAACATTTTTATAATCGGCGAAGCGTACTTGGGCAGACTTGATCCCTACGCGCCCTTTTATCTCTTGTGTTTGCCACTTATTTTGTTGATCCTGAACAACTTTAGCACGAACATTAAGCTGGGCAACGCCGCCAAGTTCATTCACGTCGTCCAAAGGATAAATTGCCTGAATCAAGCTGAGCGGCACAGTTCCTTTTGCTGAAAAAGCGAGTTTCGGGCGCAAAAAATTGCTCAATTGGAATTGACCAAAAAAATGAGCGCCGCCAGTGTTAAATTGAAGTTGTTCAATGACGAGGTTATCGGTATCTATATTTAAGTACGTGCCATAACACTGCAGGTTTTCAATTTTTGCACCAAATTTTGGCTCGGTGAGTTCTCCTTTTTCAATGTTAAAATAAGCATGTACCAATGGGTTTTCTCGGTCAAGAGCGTCCTCGTAATGCAGATGAAAATCTACTTTTCCTTTTGCCTTAACCCGCTTGAGCTCAGCCATTGAAGCGGGCTGTACCGTTCGAACGAGCTGTATCAAAGACAAGTTTTCAGAACGGATATCTAGGCTGCTTTTGACAGGGTAAAATTCGGCATCGATCAAAAAAGGCAAGTTGGCAATTTTGATCTGTGCTTGCGGCAGCTTGATCAAATTTTGGGTTTGATCTACTAAAAGAGCGAGGTCAAAAACCAATGGTTCATTCTTGAGCAAAACAACCCGGCCTTTTTGAATGCGGTTCAGCCAGACATCGCCGGCGGCCTTCAAAGTGGTTTGTTGCGCAGAAAATTTCCCAGATAATGAGGCTGTATGTATAGTAGATGTGTAAGACTGCGCACTTTTTTGATCGCGATACGATACCTTGAACTGCTCTAACAAAATCGTTTCTAATTCTAAATTGAAAGTTGAGCTGCCCGAGGAAGTGTCTTTAAATATGTCGTAATTGGTTTGGCCTTTTGCATTTGTTTTCAAATTGAGCTGTCCATTGAAGCTTGTGATTTGTTCGATTTGGTACTGGCCGTTCCATATATCAAAAGGATTGAAGCGCAAACTGATTTGCTCGGCTTGCAAAAGCGTGTCTTTGGATGAAAGTGGGTCTGCGATCAGTACTTGGTCAAAAGCAACGCTCAATTGAGGGAAAGTTCGCCAAAAATGAACGTTGATTTGCTCAACCTGAACGGGCGCTTTCAGATAAGTATTGACTTGTGCGACTACTTTTTTGATGATGCGGTCTTCGAAAATATAAAGTGCCAAAGAGATAGTGGCCATGAAGACCAATAAAATTAAAACCGTACGTTTTAAAAAGCGCCACCAAAACTTCATAATCCTCTAACGAAAAAACTACCTATACGTTGCAAACAAAGTCTAGAATTTTTTTTAGCGCTATCTTTGTAGCCTCAATTGTATACTCATGAGTCATCCAGAACTTTCCGAACAAGAAATCTTACGTCGCGAATCCTTGCAAAAATTGCGCGATCTCGGCATTGATCCTTATCCAGCGGCACTCTATCCAGTAGATGCCTTTGCTGCCGATATCAAGCAAAATTTTGAAGACGGAAAACAGGTTTGTTTAGCTGGGCGCATGCTCTCACAGCGCATCATGGGAAAAGCTTCTTTTGCAGAAATTCAAGATGCTTCGGGCCGGATACAAGTCTATTTTAACCGAGACGAACTCTGCCCTGGCGAAGACAAAACACTTTACAACGAAGTATTCAAAAAACTCCTCGACCTCGGCGATTTCATCGGCATCAAAGGCCACGTTTTCAAGACCCAAGTAGGTGAAATTTCTGTTCACGTCACAGAATTTATGCTCCTCAGCAAGTCTCTACGCCCACTGCCTTTGCCAAAAACAGACGCGGCAGGAGTTGTACACGACGCTTTCACAGATCCTGAGTTGCGCTACCGCCAACGCTATGTCGACCTCGTGGTAAACCGTCAAGTGAAAGAAGTCTTTATCAAGAGAACCAAATTATTCAATGCCATGCGCGATTTCTTTAACCGCGCTGGCTATATGGAAGTCGAAACACCTGTTTTGCAAGCCATTCCAGGCGGTGCATCTGCAAGACCCTTCATTACGCACCACAACGCGCTCGACATTCCACTTTACATGCGGATTGCCAATGAGCTCTATTTGAAAAGACTCATCGTGGGTGGTTTCGACGGCGTATATGAATTCTCCAAAAACTTCCGCAACGAAGGCATGGACCGCACCCACAACCCTGAGTTTACAGCAATGGAAATCTATGTAGCCTACAAAGACTACAACTGGATGATGGACTTCACCGAACAATTATTAGAACACTGCGCTTTAGCGGTGAATGGTTCTACAATTGCTCAATTTGGCGAGCACACCATCGATTTCAAAGCACCATACAAGCGCATTACCATGCGTCAAGCTATCATCGACTTCACTGGATTTGATATTGCCGGCAAAACCGAAGATGAACTCCGCAGCGCCGCACGCGGCATGGGTATCGAAGTAGATGAAACCATGGGCAAAGGCAAACTCATCGATGAAATGTTTGGCGCAAAATGTGAAGGAAATTACATCCAACCGACATTCATCACTGACTACCCTAAAGAGATGTCGCCACTTTGCAAAGTACACCGCGACGACCCAAGCCTGACCGAGCGTTTTGAACTCATGGTTTGCGGCAAAGAAGTTGCCAATGCTTACTCTGAGCTCAACGACCCTATTGACCAACGCGAGCGCTTTGAGGAGCAACTCAAGCTACAAGAACGCGGAGACGACGAAGCCATGTTCATAGACCAAGACTTTTTGCGCGCACTCGAATATGGCATGCCGCCAACCAGTGGCTTGGGCATTGGCATGGACCGCCTCATCATGTACCTCACAAATAATGCCTCCATTCAAGAAGTACTTTTCTTCCCACAAATGCGACCTGAAGTGCAGGCACCAAAAGTCACGCTCAACGAGACCGAAACAGCAATTTTCGAAAAAATGCAACAAGAAAAACAACTTTTATTGAGCGAACTCCGTGGGCACTTTGATATCTCAAACAAACTTTGGGATACCTCGCTCAAAACACTAACTAAAAATCAGTTGTTGGCAGTAAGTAAGGAGAACGATTTGTTATTGGTTCGCTTGGCTTAAATTACTCCGCAATAATTTTGCGGAATAAATTTTGAATCTAAATATACTTCTTGGTAAATTCCCAAAGCACAATGCCAGCGCAAACACTCACGTTGAGGCTGTGCTTGGTGCCAAACTGCGGAATTTCTATGATGTGGTCTGCCGTATCTAGTGCGGCCTGATCTACGCCATCCACTTCATTGCCAAAAACCAAAGCAAAGCCAGGCGCACTCAGTTGATCAATATTTTGCAATAAAGTTGTCTGAACCGCTTGTTCTACCACGCAAATGGCATACCCCTTCGCTTTGAGTTCAGACAGCGCCTCAGCTAAACTTGTGCGGTGCTGCCAACGAACGGTGTCCGTAGCGCCTAAAGCGGTTTTGTGGATGTCGCGGTGCGGCGGTTGGGCAGTGATGCCACATAGATAAATTTCTTCTGCGTTAAATGCATCGGCAGTTCTAAAAAAGGAGCCGATGTTGTTGAGCGAGCGAATGCTGTCGAGCACCAAAACCAACGGAAACTTCTTTTGCTGGGCAAAAGCGGCTTCGCTGAGCCGATTGAGCTCCCATAACTTTAATTTTTTAGTGTGGCTTGCTGACATCTATGGCTCAAAAATACTGCAAAATTGTGGAAAAATAGCCCGAAGTTCAGGGCTAAAAAGGGCTATCTTTACTCATCTAAAAAGAAACAGTGTCTAAGCCAATCGTAGAAAAAACATCCGAAACGCCTTTGATGAAGCAATACAATCAGATCAAAGCGCGACATCCTGATGCCATGTTGTTATTTAGGGTCGGCGATTTCTACGAAACCTTTGGCGAAGATGCCGTCAAAGCGAGCCGCATTTTAGGCATTATCCTCACCAAAAGAAAGAATGGCGCAGCCGCCGACATGGAACTCGCAGGCTTTCCGCACCACTCTTTGGAAACCTACTTACCTAAGCTCGTGCGGGCGGGGCAACGCGTGGCTATTTGCGACCAGCTCGAAGATCCAAAAATGACCAAAACGATCGTGAAGCGCGGTGTTACCGAACTCGTGACGCCCGGTTTGGCCTTCAACGACCAAGTTTTGGACCAGCGCAGCAACAACTTTTTGTGCGCGCTCCACCTCGACAAAACAGAAATTGGAGCGGCATTTCTCGATATTTCTACAGGCGAATTTCTGGTGGCACAAGGCAGCGCAAACTACATAGACAAGCTCATTAGTGGTTTTAGACCGACAGAAATCATTTATCAGAAAAGCAAAACAAGCGCGGTTCATGAGTTGTTTGGAAATGAAGCATTTCACTTCAAATTAGAAGAATGGGTCTTTGGCGCTGATTTTGCCAACGAACAACTCAACAAGCATTTTGGCACCAAATCACTCAAAGGATTTGGACTCGAAAACCAAGGCTTAGCGATTATTGCGGCAGGTGCTGTATTTCATTATCTCTCCGAGAACCAACAACAACAACTCGGCCACATTACCGGCATCTCGCGCATTGCGCCCGATCGCTACATGTGGCTAGACCGCTTTACTGTTCGCAACCTCGAACTCATACATTCTGCTCACGACAACGCCATTACGCTTTCGCAAGTCCTGGACAAAACCAAAACACCTATGGGCGGACGCTTGCTCAAGCGCTGGTTGGTTTTGCCGCTCAAAGACCGCCAGCCCATAGAAGAAAGGCATCAGGTAGTTGCTGCACTCAAACAGGAGCAAGCGCTCCACAACGAACTCGACGACCGCTTGCGCGAAATTGGCGACCTCGAGCGCCTCATTTCAAAAGTTGCAGTCGGGAAAATCAATCCTAGAGAAGTACAGCACCTCAAGCGCACACTCCAACAAATCGAGCCCATTAATGATTTGCTGCGCCCCATTCAGAACAAAAGTTTACAAGCACTTCTCGCCAAGCTCGACGCGTGTCAGGCGCTCATTACCCTCATTGAAACTAGCCTCAGCGCTGAACCAGCCGTGCAGATTGGCAAAGGCCCAGTGATCAAAGAAGGGCGAGATGCACAACTCGACGAACTGCGCGCGATCTCTACAAACGGCAAAGATTTCCTAGAGCAAATTCAACAAAGAGAAAGCCAAGCAACCGGCATCTCTAGCTTGAAAATTGCATTTAATAATGTCTTTGGTTATTATATTGAGGTGCGCAACACCCACAAAGACAAAGTTCCAGAGACCTGGATCCGCAAACAAACATTGGTGTCGGCCGAACGCTACATCACCGAAGAGCTCAAAGAATACGAACAAAAAATACTTGGGGCAGAAGAGAAAATACAAAAAATAGAACAACAAATTTACCAAGAGCTCATTTTTGCCATGGCCGACTTCATTGGTCCGATTCAAAAGAATGCGCAGCTCCTCGCACAACTCGATTGCCTTTTCTCCTTTGCAAAAGTTGCATGTGCTCAAAATTACTGTTTACCTATCCTCACAGATGGCTTTGAACTCGATATCAAAGAAGGCAGGCATCCGGTCATCGAGCAACGCTTACCAATAGGCGACAGCTATATTGCAAACGATATTCTCTTGGACAACAACAGCCAGCAAATCATCATGATCACAGGGCCCAACATGAGCGGTAAAAGTGCTATTTTGCGGCAAACTGCGCTCATTGTGCTCATGGCGCAGATCGGTTCTTTTGTACCGGCGCGCGCGGCCAACATCGGTTTGGTAGACAAAATCTTTACCCGCGTTGGCGCTTCAGACAACATCTCTTCAGGAGAGTCTACTTTTATGGTAGAAATGAACGAAACGGCAAGCATTCTCAATAATATTTCTGAACGCAGCCTCATATTACTCGACGAAATTGGCCGAGGCACCAGCACTTATGATGGCATCTCTATTGCCTGGGCTATTGCCGAATTCTTACACGAAAACCCGAAAGCCAGAGCCAAAACACTCTTTGCTACGCACTACCACGAACTCAATGAAATGGCCAATCGCTTTGAGCGCATCCATAATTTCAATGTCAGCGTCAAAGAATTGGGTGCGCAAGTGCTATTTCTGCGCAAATTAGTAGCTGGCGGCTCCGCACACTCTTTCGGAATACACGTAGCTAAGCTTGCAGGCATGCCTGCACAAGTAGTAAAGCGTGCAGAAAACGTACTCAAGGACCTCGAAGCAAGTCATGCCAACGTGGGTAGTGG
>RDZL01000113.1 GCA_004295165.1 Flavobacteriia bacterium | reverse complement strand
TGTGGAAATAGGCGCGCACGAAGTGGTCCGACGACGCTTTGGAGGCCGAATACGGGCTGCGCGGGTCATAGGCGGTTTGTTCGGTAAAGAGGCCTTCTTCGCCCAAACTGCCATAAACTTCGTCTGTCGAAACATGATGAAAAACATGCCCAGCTTCATTTTGCCAGGCAGCGCGTGCCGCTTCTAATAAATTGACCGTACCTACCACGTTGGTCAGTACAAACTCCATGGGGCCTTCAATAGAGCGGTCTACGTGGCTCTCTGCTGCCAAATGGATCACGTCGGTGATGTGGTGCTTTTCAAAAATGGCTTTCAGCGCTGCGGGGTCGCAGATGTCGGCTTTCTCAAAGCGGTAGTTGGGGGCGTCTGCTACGTCGCTGAGGTTTTCGAGGTTGCCCGCGTAGGTGAGTTTATCGAGGTTCACGATGAGGTAAGCCGGGTAGTGGCGCACCATTCTTCTCACTAAGTGCGAACCAATAAAACCTGCGCCGCCCGTAATGAGGATGTGTTTTTGAAAGTTAGTCTCCATATTGTTAGTTGTTGGAAGTAGACTGCAGCGCTTTCCATTCTTCAAAGGAAGGGAGTAAAGTGTCTTTTTCTGAAAGCACTAATTTATTGGTTGGCAACTGCCAATCGATTGCGAGTTGTGGGTCGTTGTAAAGGATTCCTCCTTCGTGCGCCTTGCTGTACAGGTTGTCTACTTTATAAGCAAAAACGGCTGTTTCGCTCAGTACAACAAATCCATGGGCAAAGCCCCTCGGGATAAAAAGTTGCTTTTTATTTTGATCGTTCAAAACAATGCTCAAATGCTGTCCAAATGTAGGGGAGTCTGGGCGTAAGTCCACGGCGATGTCTAGTACTTCGCCCTGCAAAACCCTCACGAGCTTGGCTTGTGCAAAAGCACCGCTCTGAAAGTGCAGGCCGCGCAACACACCTCTCGAAGATTTAGATTCGTTGTCTTGGATAAACTGGGTCGGTGCCACGTGAGCAGCAAACCAAGCTTGCTGGTAGCTTTCCATAAAGTAGCCCCTTTGGTCTTCAAAAACCGTAGGTTCAATGACAACGAGGTCGGCAATTGAGGTGGGCGTCAGTTTCATTTTTTATGTCATAAAGACCAATACTCAAGGTCAGTAACTTGCCCGCGGTAAATGCCCTTGACATCGACAAAAACGCCCTTGCCATCTTTGAGTAAAGACTTGAAGTAGGCTTCGTTGTAGTTCATGTATTCGCGGTGGTTGACCGCAAGAATAATGGCGTCGTAGTCTGAGCGCAGGTTGGTGGTGAGGCCAATGCCGTATTCGTGCTCCATTTCTGAGGAGTCGGCATGGGGGTCAATGACGTCTACATTGATTTGGAAAGACTGGAGTTCTTTCACGACGTCAATCACTTTTGAGTTGCGGATATCCGAAACGTTTTCTTTGAAGGTAGCGCCCATTACGAGCACGTGCGCTTCTTGGATCATTTTGCCTTGGGCAATGATTTTTTTGGCGGTTTGCTTGCCGATATAAAAGCCCATGGAGTCATTGACATAGCGACCAGAGTTGATAACCTTAGAGTGGTAGCCCACTTGCATGGCTTTGTGCACTAAATAGTAAGGGTCTACGCCAATGCAGTGGCCGCCCACAAGCCCTGGGTAAAACTTCAAAAAGTTCCATTTGGTACCTGCGGCTTCTAAGACATCAAAAGTATTGATGCCGAGCTTATTGAAAATAATAGAAAGCTCATTGACGAGCGAAATATTGACGTCGCGCTGCGTGTTTTCGACAATTTTGGCCGCTTCGGCTACTTTAATACTCGTGGCGCGGTGTACGCCAGCAGCTACTACCAATTCGTAGGTCTTGGCAATTTGGTCTAAAGATTCTGCGCAGCAGCCTGATACAATTTTGATGACGTTTTGAAGGGTGTGTTCTTTGTCTCCGGGGTTGATGCGCTCTGGCGAGTAACCCACCATGAAATCTTCTCTGAACTTGAGCCCAGAGGCTTCTTCTAAGATCGGAATGCAGTCTTCTTCGGTACAGCCGGGGTATACCGTAGATTCAAACACCACGTAATCTCCTTTTTTGAGCGCTTGCCCAACGGTACGGCTCGCACCCAATAAGGGCTTGAGGTCTGGGAGGTTGGTTTCGTCTATAGGCGTAGGCACCGCAACAATAAAAAACGTGGCTTCTTGGAGGTCGTCGATGTTGCAGGTAAATTGGATGTCGCGGTTTTCGAAATCAGCAGTGCTGAGTTCGCGGCTGGGGTCTTCGCCGCGCTGCATCATGCCCACGCGCGAGGCGTTGATGTCAAAACCAATAACGCTGATGCGCTTGGCAAATTCAAGGGCAATAGGCAAGCCTACATAACCGAGGCCAATGACGGCCAGTTTGGTGTCTTTTTGGAGGAGTTTGTCGTAGATCATTTTTGAGCGTCTCTTACTTGATAAATCCGTTCGATGATGTCCACTACTTTCATGCCTTCGAGTGCATTGGTAGTGGGCGAGGTGCGGCCATTGAGGGTATCAATGACGTTGCTAATAATGTAGTTGTGGTTGGCAGCCGAGCCTTTGTAGGGGCCGTAGTCGTTGCCGGGGTTGGTTGGGGCAAGTTCGGGCATTTCGTAGCCCGCAATGTTGCAGACCTCTACTTCGTTCATGTATTGCCCGCCGATCTTGACAGAGCCGTTTTTGCCAATGATGGTCATGGAAGACTCCAGGTTTTGGTTGGCCACTGAGGTAGAGTAGTTGAGGCTGCCCATACCGCCATTGATGAAATCAAAGCTCACAAAGCCGGAGTCTTCAAAATCGGTGTAGTCTTGGTGGTTGAAATCGGCAAATTTGCCTTGGATGTTTTGGATGTCTCCAAACAGCCAATACATGATATCGATGAAGTGACTGAACTGCGTAAAAAGCGTTCCGCCGTCCAAATCTTTGGTGCCTTTCCAGCCGCCTGCTTTATAGTAGCGCTCGTCGCGGTTCCAGTAGCAGTTTACCTGCACCATAAAAA
>RDZL01000112.1 GCA_004295165.1 Flavobacteriia bacterium | reverse complement strand
TTCGATGATTTCCATGCGGTCTAGCAAGGGGCCTTGGATGCTTTGGAGGTTATTGGCAGTTGCAATAAACAGGACTTTGGATAAATCGAATTCGGTTTCGACGTAGTTGTCGTAGAAGTTGCCGTTTTGTTCGGGGTCCAGGACTTCGAGGAGGGCAGAAGAGGGGTCGCCGTGGTTGCTGCGACCGAGCTTGTCTATCTCGTCTAAGACAAAAACAGGGTTTGCTGTTTCGGTTTTCTTGAGGTTTTGCATGATGCGGCCAGGCATCGCTCCAATGTAGGTTTTGCGGTGTCCGCGGATTTCGGCTTCGTCGTGGAGCCCACCGAGCGACATGCGGACATATTTGCGCCCCAATGCTTCGGCAATAGATTTGCCTAATGAGGTTTTACCAACCCCTGGAGGGCCGTAAAAACATAATATAGGCGCCTTCATATTGCCTTTGAGCTTGAGGACGGCAAGATACTCTAAAATGCGTTCTTTGACTTTTTCCAAACCAAAATGATCTCGCTCGAGCACGCGTTTGGCGATATTCAAATCTAGTTTGTCTTTGCTGTAGACGTTCCAAGGGAGTTCAAGCAAGAGGTCGAGGTAGTTGAGCTGAACGGTGTACTCAGCGCCTTGCGGATTCATGCGCTGTAGTTTTTCGAGTTCTTTGCCAAAAAGTTTAGCCACGCGCGCATCCCATTTTTTTGATTGGGCTCTTTTTTCGAGCTCGCGGGCGTCTTGAATTTGGGGGTTGTCGCCGAGTTCGTCTTGGATGGTGCGCATTTGCTGGTGCAAAAAGTATTCGCGCTGTTGTTTGTCGAGGTCTTTGCGCACTTTGTTTTGGATCTCGTTGCGCATCTCGAGCACTTGGATTTCTGCTGTGAGGTGCTCAAGAACCATCATGACGCGCTTTTTCATGTCCATTTCTTCGAGCATGGCTTGTTTTTTGGCTACATCAGCGTTCATGTTGGACGAGATGAAATTGACCAAAAAGCTAGGGCTATCAATGTTGCCTATGGCAAATTGTGCCTCAGATGGAATATTGGGGCTTTCTCGAATGATCTGAAGAGCAAGGTCTTTGATGGTGTTGAACATGACCTCGAGTTCTTTATTGGCGGCGTCTAGCGGTTGTTCGGTCAGAACCCGAACTTTAGCCTTCATGTATGGTTCTGTTTGGGTGGCTTGCAGCATTTCAAAGCGGCGCTTGCCTTGAATGATTACAGTAGAACTGCCATCGGGCATCTTGAGCAAGCGAATGATTTGGGCAACGGTGCCCACTTGGTGTAAGTCGGCAAATTGAGGTGCTTCAACATCTTGGTTTTTCTGAGAAACTACCCCGATGATTTTACTGCCTTTATTGGCTTCTTGAATCAGTTTAATGCTTTTGTCTCGGCCTACTGTAATGGGTATGACAACACCTGGAAAGAGTACATTGTTGCGCAAAGGAAGTATAGGAAGTTCTTCAGGGTATTCTTGTTTGTTCATGTGCTCTTCTTCCTCTGCCGTGATGAGTGGAATGAACTCAGCATCGGCGTCATAGCCAGAGACTTCAAAAAAACCTTGATCAAAGAGATTGCTCATAATAGAATTGTTTCAGAGAGGTGGGGTGTCAAGATGCATGCCAAAGGCAGAAACGCTGCAAAAAAGTCAGTTGTTTGCCAAGAATTCAAAAATTTGGCGCTCTTCTGGGCTAAAAGCTACTTTTCTTCTGGCCATCATGGCAGTTGCGGCATCTATAGCTTTGTCTAGGCGGTATTTTTCGGTGGCCGCATCGGAAACCCATTCAAAGGAGGCGATGTGCTTCTCTGGAAAATGGCTACAAAACACGTTGCTGCAAACCCCCACAACACTTGCTGTGTTGAATTGTACGTTTATGGCCGACTTGCTGTGGTCGCCCATGGTGAGCCCCATAAAAAGTTGGTCGGTCTTGACTTGGTCTTGCGCCTCATAGCTATACGTACTCACCGTGCCGTAGTTGTTTTTGAGGTTGGAGCAGTTGGTGTCTGCACCCAAATTGCACCATTCGCCAATGAGTGCATTGCCGAGAAAACCATCGTGCCCTTTGTTGGAGTAGCCCTGAAAGAGGCAATTGCTTAGCTCGCCACCTACACGGCATTCTGGTCCTATGGTGGTGGCGCCATAGATTTTGGCACCCATTTTAACAACGGCGCCGTCGCAAAGCGCTAAAGGGCCCCGCAACAGCGAACCTTCCATGACTTCTGCATTTTTACCAATGTAAATAGGGCCTTCATTGGTGTTCAAGATGGCGCCTTCAATACACGCACCTTTTTCAATAAATAACTGATCTTCAGGACCAATTAGGCGGTTAGTTGTACTTAATTCTGCACTTGTTCTTCCTTGAGTAACCAATGCAAAATCTTGCTTTAAAATGCTTGTGTTTTGAAGATAGAGATCCCAGCGGTTTTCAAGGATAATAAGGTTTGAATCGGAATATTCTATTTTGTCATGGCTGGCGCCATTTTGAGCAAGCAAAACTGAATTCATGTACAGTTGTTCACCTGCCTTGAGTTGGCTAACTGCCAAAGCAAATTGCCGATCTGGAATAACTTGTGCGTTGACCCAAATGCCGGTGTTGCTGGGGTATTTTGCTTGTAAATAGCTTTCTGTTTGATACCCAATTTGCGCACCAGGCAGCAAATGCATCCAGCGCTCGGTATTAGTGAAAAGGCCACAGCGCAATTCTGCCAACGGACGCGTAAGGGTCAGTGGGGCAAAGCGCAAATGCAATTGGTTGTCAGACAACAGGAGTTTCATCGGCTGTTTGGGGTTGATAGGCAAAACTACTCAAAAAGAGCAGCACAAAAGTAAGCATTCCGTTGAGCAAGAGCATTTCGTTTCCGAATTGATAGCCTTTCCAAATGAGGTCTGCATTTTTACTCAAGAAGTAACAACAAACTGGTGCGAGCACTACAATAAGCGGAATGAGTGCTGCAGGTGCATTTCTTTTGGTTAAAATACCAAAGGCAAAAAGCCCGAGTAGTGGGCCATA
>RDZL01000111.1 GCA_004295165.1 Flavobacteriia bacterium | reverse complement strand
AATAGGGAGGAAATACGGGTTTGTTTTGTAAAATGTCTTCGATGCGCTGCATGACCGCTGGTGTAAGAAGTTCTTGTGCGCTCAAGGCTTGCATATTCTCTTGTAATTGGTGAAGCTTACTTGCCCCAAGAATAACCGTTGAGACATTTGGATTTTTCAGGCACCAAGCCAAGCTCATGACGGGCAAGCTCAGGCCGAGTTCTTTGGCAAGATCAGTGAGCGCAAGTACCGACTTGATGCGGGCATCTGTGAGGTTTTTTTCTTTGAGCCACTCTAAGCCTTCCATGCCGAGGCGCGTCCCATCGGGAAATTGATCGTTGTATTTTCCGCTAAGGATTCCACTGGCTAATGGAGACCAAATAGTGGTACCGAGGCCAACGGTCTTGTAGATTTGAGAAAATTCAAGTTCTACTTTTTCGCGGGTGAACATATTGTATTCGGGCTGCTCTACAACAGGCCCGATCAAATGGTTTTGTTTGGCAAAGAGGTGCGCCTCCATGATTTCTTGTGCAGACCACTCAGAGGTTCCCCAATACAAGATTTTGCCTTGCATGATGAGTTGGTGCATGGTCCAGACGGTTTCTTCGATAGGTGTTTTTTTGTCTGGGCGGTGGCAGTAGTATAAATCGAGGTAGTCGAGCTGAAAGCGTTTGAGGGCTTGTTCGCAGGCTTCTACCAAGTGCTTGCGGCTGAGGCCTTTTTGTGTTGGCCATTCGCCACCTGTTCCAAAAAATACTTTGCTACTGACAATATATGAGTCTCTAGACCAATTTTTTTTCTTGAGGATAGCGCCCATCACTTCCTCGCTCTTGCCGCGGGCATAAATTTCTGCGTTGTCAAAGAAGTTAATGCCTTGTGCGTAGGCGTAGTCCATGAGGGCTTCGGCGGTGTCATCGCTGATTTGTTTGCCAAAAGTAAGCCATGAGCCGAGGGAGAGCCGACTGACTTGCAAGCCGCTATTGCCTAAATTATTGTACTGCATTTCCATAGGTTGTTGTCGCTGTTTTTCTTTGTTTGTGTTTCCAAATGCCGTTGGCGAGCACAACTGATAAAATCATTGCTGCGCCCCAATAAAACGAAGTTTGGAGTAATTTGTGCTCTTGTAGCAGCACAATTGCTAAAATAATGGTGTAAATCGGTTCTAAATTAATGCTCAAAGATACGCTAAATGCGCCGAGTCTTTTCACAATTTCTATGGTAGCTAAAAAAGCAAAGGAGGTGCAAAGTATACCTAAAAACAACAGCCAGTAGAAGTCGGTTTGTGTCATTTGAAATAAATCGAGGCTCATTTTACCTTGAAAGACAAAATACGCGCTGAGCGCTATAAAACCCGTTGAAAGTTCGGTGAAACTGAGCGCAGCGGTATCGGTTTGCTGTGCGAGCTTGCCATTGGCCACAGAAAAAATGCCTGCACAGAGTGCAGAAACCAAACCAATCAAGACCGCTTTTTGCTCTTCTCCTTTGAAATCATGCGCCACAAAATAAATACCGCCAATGACCAACAAACCCATCGCAAATTCTATCCATGAAAAGCGCTTGCGCATGATCAGAGGCTCGAGCCAAGTAACGTGCAGGGTAGTGGTAGAAAGACAAAGAATGCCAAGCGAGGCTGTCGATAATTGAATGGATGTATAAAAAGTAAGCCAATGAAGAGCCACTACCAAGCCTACTAGAATGCTCCAAAGGAGTTGCTTCCCTTTTGACAAAGTCATTCTTTTTTTAAGGAGCATAAATATGCCGAGCGCGAGGGCGGCAATCCAGAGGCGGTGCCAGACAATGAGCAGTGCATCGAGGTGGATGAGTTTGCCTAAAATACCGGTAAAGCCCCACATGAAAATGATGAGGTGCAGCAAAAAATGATAACGGTATTGTTGAAACAAAGTGACTTAGCGTTTTTTAGACCACTCTTCGATCGATTTCTGGTTGGCCAATACATAAGCGTCATCGCCATCTGCTTTGGCAGCGTCCATTGAAATTTTTGCTGTTTCGATTGCGCCCTTGTAGTCGCCATTGGCCGCTTGAAGTTGTGCTTTGAGGCGCGTCATCCAGTAGGCAGAAGGACCTCGAAGTTCAACCGCTTTTGTAGACCATTCGAGCGCTTTTTTGAGGTCGAGGTTTTCGTTGAAGTAGTAGGTAGCTGCTTGGTGGTAATCGTTGGCACTTGGGCCAGCCATGGTTTTATCGATGCTCGCGAGCACCTTAGATTTGGTATTGAGGCTAAAAGGAATGCTCACTTTGGTATGGTCCCAGCTGACCACTATTTTGGCGCCATTGTATTGTAAATCATCAAACTGAATGCTCAAGTTTTCTGTCATGTCTTGGGAGCTAAGAACCGGCGCACTCACAGTTAAAGCAACCTTTGCATCTTCCCATTTTTCAGGAAGACCCCAGTTGATGTAGTCTGTGTAGAAATAAAATTCCCAAGTGCTTTGCCCTGGCTTGGCGAAAAGGGCATAAGTACCTGCTTTTAGTGTGTCTTTTCCAAAAATAAGTGCCTCGCTAGACGTAATTTTAGTGTTTTCATTTGCTCCTAGACGCCAAGTTTGTCCATAAGGAATGAGCTCGCCAAAAATGACACGGCCTTTTGCACTCGGGCGCCCGTACTCAATTTGGATATCGGCTAAGCCTACTTTTTGCTGCACTTTGGCTGCAGGACTTGCTTTTGGCGTTAAAACTTGAGCAGTAAGGCTTGCGCTGAAGCCAATTGCGAGTATAAATAGTAGTTTTTTCATGAGGTTTTATTTTTTAAACAAGCTGCCCGGCGGTATGTTCACCGGTAAGGAAAGTTCCCAATTTGGTCTGATTTTGATTTTTTCTGGATAATAGTAAATGGGCTCGGCGCGCACCTTGTGCACTAGGTCAATAGCGTCCCATGTAGAGTTGCCGTTTTGGTCCGAAACAATTCTGAGTGTGTACATTCCGGCTTGAAGTGAGTCTATTTGAATGGTTTGTTTGTCAACTTTTATTGATTGTTGGAGCACCTCGCCAAGATAAATCTCTGCCAAAAGGTGGGGGAGAA
>RDZL01000145.1 GCA_004295165.1 Flavobacteriia bacterium | reverse complement strand
CGCAGCCTGCTCTCCATGAACGCACCTTTTGACCAATACATGGCCGGCAATAAAAAGGCAATGAGCAAAGATCAACTGGCAGGTTGGCGCATTTTTTCAGATGAATTGTACTGCACCAAGTGTCATCCGGCGCCGTATTTTACAACCTATGAAGCAGCCAACAACGGCTTATATGCAAGCTATGAAGGCAAAAGCGACCAGGGGCGTTTTCGCATTCACCACGATTCTTCAGACATCGGGAAGTTCAAAATTCCGTCGCTGCGCAATCTGCCTTTGACTTATCCTTACATGCACGATGGCTCCATTCATTCAATGGAAGCTGCACTTGCACACTACCAACGGGGCGGTGCTGGGCACCCTTTACAAGATCCCCGAATTCTTTCTTTTGAACTGACATCGAAAGAAAAAGCGCAACTTCTTGCCTTTTTCGATGCTTTGGTGGATACTTCTTACCTGCGCAGAAACGGCTTTTAAGCGAGATTGCTTACCTTTGTTGCTTCAAAAACAAAGGCTATGTATCGCTCACACACTTGCGGAGAATTAAGAATTGAACACATCGGAACAAAAGTCACACTCGCTGGCTGGATGCAACGCTCCCGAGACCTCGGTGGCATGACCTTCATTGACCTCCGCGACCGCTACGGCCTCACCCAATTGGCCTTCAACATGGAAGTCAATTCTGCACTATGCGAGCAAGCCCGTAAGCTCGGACGCGAATTCGTGATCCAAGTAGAAGGAGAAGTCATTGAACGCAGCAGCAAAAACAAAAATATCCCTACTGGTGAAATTGAGATCAACGTCACGAGTTTAACGGTACTTAATGCATCTAAACTGCCGCCGTTTACCATCGAAGACGACACCGATGGCGGCGACGAACTCCGCATGCAATACCGCTATTTAGATTTGCGCCGCAATCCCGTATTAGAAAAACTGCGCCTGCGCAACCGCGTGGCCCTAGAAACCCGCAAATACCTCGACTCCAAAGATTTCTTAGATGTCGAAACACCTGTCCTGATCAAGTCTACGCCAGAGGGCGCACGCGATTTTGTAGTGCCTAGTCGCATGAACGAAGGGCAATTTTATGCGCTTCCGCAATCGCCACAAACCTTCAAGCAGCTTTTGATGGTGAGTGGTTTCGACCGCTACTACCAAATTGTCAAGTGTTTCCGCGACGAAGACCTACGTGCCGACCGCCAACCAGAATTTACGCAAATCGACTGCGAAATGGCGTTTGTAGAGCAAAATGACATCCTCAACATGTTTGAAGGCCTCATCAAGCACCTTTTTGAAACCGTTCGCGGTGTCAAATTCGAAGGCGATTTCCCACGCATGACCTACGCTGAAGCCATGGAACGCTATGGTTCAGACAAACCCGATATCCGCTTCGGAATGGAGTTCGTAGACCTCACTGCCCTAGCCCAACAAAACGATTTTGTGGTTTTCAATAGTGCAGAAGCTGTTTTGGCCATCAATGCCGAAGGTTGCAGCGAATACACGCGCAAACAACTCGATGAGCTCACCGAATGGGTCAAGCGACCACAAATTGGCGCAAAAGGTTTGGTCTACATCAAGTGCAATACAGACGGTACTTTCAAATCGAGCGTAGACAAATTCTACTCCGAAGAAGACCTTCGCGCTATGGCAGAGCGCGCCAATGCCAAGCCAGGCGATTTAATGTTACTTCTTTCAGGAGATCTTGCCAAAACACGTAAGCAACTCAACGAACTGCGTTTACACCTCGCTAGCCAACTTGGCTTGCGCGACCCTAACGTATTCAAACCACTTTGGGTCATGGACTTTCCTTTGCTCGAGTGGGATGAAGAAAACGAGCGCTACCACGCCATGCACCACCCATTTACTTCGCCTAAACCCGAAGACCTCCACCTCATCGATACCGAACCAGGAAAGGTGCGCGCCAATGCCTATGACCTCGCCATGAACGGCGTAGAACTTGGCGGTGGCTCTATCCGTATCCACGACCGCGCACTCCAATCCAGAATGTTTGACCTACTCGGTTTCAGCAAAGAAGAAGCGCAGGCGCAATTTGGCTTTTTGATGTCGGCATTTGAATACGGCGCTCCTCCACATGGCGGTTTGGCCTTTGGTCTAGACCGTTTGGTGGCCACAATGGGCGGCTCAGAATCTATCCGCGACTACATCGCCTTCCCGAAAAATAACTCGGGCCGCGATACCATGATTGACGCGCCTTCGCCACTAAACGAAGCCCAACTCAAAGAATTAGGTCTTAAGCTCAACTAAGCTGCTTGTTAATTGTTGTAAAGATATGAACCCACAAATCGATCAACTCCAAGCTGCGCTCAGCGCACAACGCAGCAAACTTTTGGCGCACCCGATGTATGCTCAAATCCATAGTATTACTGATTTTCAGTTATTCATGGAACAACACATCTTCGCAGTCTGGGATTTCATGAGCCTACTCAAAGCCCTACAGCGCAACCTCACTTGCGTAGAAGTGCCTTGGGCGCCAAAAGGTTCGCCTATTACGCGTCGCTTTATCAATGAAATTGTATTGGGTGAAGAATCCGATCTCGATAAAGACGGTAAAGTACTGAGCCACTTTGAAATGTATCTAGAAGCCATGCAGCAAATTGGCGCCAATACTTTACCTATTCACCAACTCACAGAGTGGTTGTCTTACGGCAAAACCCTAGACGAAGCATTGTATCAGCTCGACATCCGCGAAGAAACCCGCTCATTTGTGCGCTTTACTTTTGAAATCATCAACAGCGGTCAAATCCACAAAATTGCGGCGCTGTTTACGTTTGGGCGCGAAGACCTCATTCCGGATATGTTCATTGAAATCTTGCGCGAAATGCAAGGCCAAGGACAAACAAACATCGACAAACTTCTCTATTATTTGGAACGCCACATCGAAGTAGACGGTGGCGATCACGGACCAATCTCCCTGCAAATGATGGACGAAATTTGTGGTGCGGATCCTATTAAGTGGCAAGAAGCCACAGAAGTATCGATTCAAGCACTCGAAAAGCGCTATGCCTTATGGGATGGCGTTCAAGCCAATCTTAGCTCCAAGTAGTACCCTCTTTACCGTCCTTAACCACAATTCCAGCTTTCGCCAAGCCATCTCGTATTTGATCTGAGGTAGTCCAGTCTTTATTGGTTCTGGCTTGCCCGCGCAAATCGAGCACGAGGTCCATGACGGGAACTAAACGGCTTTCTGAACCAGCAGCTTCTTTTTGCAAGCCCAAAACATCGTATACAAAAACAGCCATTTTCTCTTTAAGCAATGCAAGGTCAGCCGCTGCAATTTGTTCTTTGCCGTCGTTGACCAAGTTGATCAAACGTGTGGCTTCAAATAGGTTGGCAACGAGAATAGGCGCATTGAAGTCGTCGTTCATGGCTTTATAAAACGTCTGCACTAAGGCAGTGACATCAAAAGTAGACGTTGCTTTGGCTTCTAAACGCTCTAAGGTAGCAATGGCGTCTGTGAGTTTAGACAAGCCCTTTTCTGCTGCATTGAGTGCGTCTTGGGTGAAGTCTAGATTGCTACGGTAATGCGCTTGCATCATGAAAAAACGGACTACGTTGGCCGTATAAGATTTTTCAAACAAGCCCGTGCTGCCATCTAAGATTTGTTTGGGCAAAAAGTAATTCCCAAAGGATTTAGACATTTTTTGACCGTTGACATTGAGCATGTTGGCGTGCATCCAGTAGCGTGCGGGGTTGCAGCCAAAAGAGCCACAGCTTTGGGCAATTTCGTCTTCGTGGTGCGGGAATTTGAGGTCCATGCCGCCGCCGTGGATATCAAATTGCTTGCCGAGGTATTTGGTGCTCATGGCCGTACACTCGATGTGCCAACCTGGGTTGCCGTTGCCCCAAGGCGAGCGCCAAATTTGCATGTCGTCTGGGTTGGCTTTTTTCCAAAGTGCGAAATCGGCAAAAAAGCGTTTTTCGTCTTGGGCATTGAGCGCTCGGGTTTCGTTTTCGAGTTCGTCTACCTTGCGACCGCTCAAGATACCGTAATGGTAGTCTTGCATGTAACGACGGGTATCAAAATAAACCGAACCGTTTGCTTCATAGGCGTAACCGTTGGCTAAAATTTGCTCTATGATTTCAATTTGTTCTTGAATGTGCTGAGTAGCGGTAGGCTCTATACTCGGCGGCAAGAGGTTGTAAATGCGCTGTAATTCTTGAAATTTGACGGCGTATTTGTAGACAATTTCTAAAGACTGCAGCTGCTCCGCTTTGGCAGCAACGCCAATGCTATCGACTTCTTGGCCGGCTGAGTTGGTGATGTGGCCCGCATCGGTGATGTTGCGAACGTATTTGACACTGAAACCCAAATGCAGCAAGTAACGGTAAATGAGGTCAAAATTGATGAAAGTACGCATGTTGCCCATGTGCGGTTCGCTATAAAGCGTTGGACCACAGACATACATCCCGATTTTACCCTCTACAAGCGGAACAAAAGGTTCTTTTTCGCCTTTCAAACTATTGTAGATAACGAGTTGGTCTTGCTGAGCTTTCATTTTGTGCGATTATTCTTACAAATTTAGCCAATTTTACGGCATCATTTTTGTTAAGTTTGTGGCATGAATGTAATTTACAGTTTCCTGACTGCCGTGTTGTTTTCACTTAGCCTAAGTGGAGATTTACCCTACACCACTATTCAACGCGGGATGGAAACCAACGACGCCCATGCGATCGTTAGTCTGGGCAAGGATAAAATCGTTTTACAAGTGCCGGGTTCCGATGGCGCGTATCCGCTTTCACAAGCCGAAATGATCTTAACTAGCTTCTTTCAAAAAAATCCAAAAGGTACGTTTGTGTTCAGGTATAAAAACACTAAATCTGGCGAAGGAAACGGCACCGTTATTGGCTCTTACGTTTCCAAAGGCAATAGCTACCGCAGTACTTTTCAGTTCCGCAGCGGCAAATACGAAACCAAGCTCGAAAGCCTGAGCATCGTCAAAGAATAAATCTTATGCTTGCTGCCCTCTGTTTTCTTTGAGGGTATTGAAGAAGATGATGCCATAACCAATTGCGAGCATCAGGTGGAAAGGCACCATGCCGAGGTCGCCGTAAAGCGCTCTGTTTACTGCCGTAAAGCCGAACGTCACCATGAAAATACCTTCCATGATATTGATGATCGAAAGGCTCTTCTTGTCGTATTTATTGCCCTTGAATTCATCTTTCTTGGCGACATTGAATTTAGGCGTGCGCACAAATGAGCTCTTGATGCCGAGGTAACCCTCGATCACCGCCACCGCATTGCTGAGGCCAAGTGCCATAGAAACCGTTAAGAACTGTACAAATCGACCCAAGAAACGCAATAAGTCGCCAAAGAAATTACCGCGCTTGTCGCGGAATGAATTCCAGTAATAGAAGCCCAAGAAGATGGTGCTCGAGAAGAAGTACATCCCGTATTTGATATAAATATTGAGATCAGAGAATGAATCTTTGATGTGCAATACCGCCAAGCTAAGTAGAGAAAGGATCAAAATAAAGACGAAGACAGAAGAGTTGAAAAGGTGCGCCAAACCGTGAATGCGGTCTCCGATTTTAAGACCTTTGGTAGTTGCCAAACGCTTCCACATCTTGATGAATACCTCTGCACCGCCTTTCATCCAGCGGTGTTGTTGGCTTTTGAGTGCAGACATCGTGATAGGCAACTCTGCCGGAGACTCTACTTCCTCTAAATAAACAAAACGCCAGCCTTTCATTTGGGCACGGTAGCTCAGGTCAAGGTCTTCGGTAATGGTGTCGTGTTCCCAACCACCAGCGTCGTCGATAGTGGCACGGCGCCAAACACCCGCTGTTCCGTTGAAGTTGATGTAGTGTCCGCTGGCATTGCGACCACCTTGCTCAATGGCGAAGTGTCCGTTCAAGCCAAAGGCTTGCAACTCCGTAAGCAACGAATAATCTTTGTTGAGGTGACCCCAACGCGTTTGAACCACACCTACGTTTTCAGTGAAATAAGGAATAGTGCGCAACAAGAAATCTTTGCTCGGCACAAAATCAGCGTCGAAAATAGCAATGAATTCGCCCTCTACCTTGTCCATGGCACAATCCAAAGCGCCAGCCTTGTAGCCGGTGCGGTCTGTGCGGTGCACATGTTGAATATTGATGCCACGAGCAGCGACTTCTGCACACTTATTGGCAATGATGTCTTTGGTTTCATCGGTGGAGTCGTCGAGAACTTGGATTTGGAATTTATCGCGCGGGTAGTCTATTTCTGCGCAAGTTTCAATAATGCGCTCGGCTACGTACATTTCGTTGAACATCGGCAATTGCACCGTAACTTTTGGTGCATTCGCTAGATCAAATGGCGGTGTCACGCGGCTTTGCTGTTTCTTTCTGTTCTTGACGTAGGCGATGGCCAAACTCAATTGAATGACGCTGTAGAAGAAAATCAAGACCAAACACAAACCGTAAATCACCAAAATGATGCGCGCCACCATATGAGACCAGTAGTGTTCTTTGCCTTGGTAGTCGCCCCAGTTGAACAACCAAGATACTTTGAGTTGGGCAGAAAAAGGCTGGGTTTGGCTGAAGGTATAATGCACAAGGTGCTCTTTGGCATTGGTTTCGAAAACTTTCAAGACCGCTGCGCGGTAATCTTTGTCAATGAGTTTAATGGTAGACTTTCCGATAGGTACTTTGCGGAAGGTGAATTTTCCGTTTTCGTCGGTTTCGGTGGTATAAACTTTACCAGTGACTGCTGATTTGAGTTGCACCTCAACTTCTTCAACTTCAGATTTAGTCTTGAAATCTACTAGAAAACCTTCGATTTTTTTAGAAACAGGGATCGCTAGGTCTTTGCTGGCGTGTGTGGAAAAGGCCAATGACAAGCCAAAAACGAGCAATAATAAAGAATTCTTCATTCGAGAAAACGCAATAGGTGTGAAAATAAAAAGCAAATATAGATTTATTCTTTCATTAAGGTCATTTCGTCGACCAAGTGTTTGGCTCCGGAATAAATATCCATGACCCAAAGTACATAGCGGATGTCCACCACAATGTTGCGGCAGCGGTTCGGATCAAATAAATAATCGTTCATGGTGCTTTCCCAACTGCGGTCAAAATTGAGCCCCATCAGGTAACCGTTTTCGTCGAGTACTGGCGAACCAGAATTACCGCCTGTTGTATGGTTAGAACCTGTAAAGCACACCCATAATTCATCGCCTTGCGCATACGGGCCATAGTTTTTGGCGGCATGCAAGTCCAGCATGCGCGGCAAGAGTTCAAAATCAGGGTTACCGGTGTTGTATTTGGCCACAATTCCATCTAAAGTGGTGTGTTCGGTATAGCGCATGCCATCGGTTGGCGCCGAACCTTCGAGCTGCCCATAGGTAATGCGTAACGTAGAGTTGGCATCGGGCCAATGTTTCTCTAGAGAGAACATCACGTACTTGCCTTCGACATAAACCTGCATCCACTTATTGACCTCTCCTAGGAAGGTCTTGTATGCCGGCACAATTTCATTTCTAAAAGGCATGAAAAACTGATTAAAATGCACAAAACCAGCGTCTTTTTGCAGTTTTTTAATCGATTTTGCGCTAAAACTGCTCAAAAACGCTTTGTAACGTGCCGCATCAGTAAAGATCGATTTACTGTAAATCAATTCGGTTAATTGTTCAACTGTGTTTCCTTTCAACTCTTGCTGAGAATAGCTGAGGTATAACTTGGTCAGCTCTAAGAAAATTTGACGATCAACAGCTGCGTTGTAATTTTTGAAGTAGCCATCTGCACTGATTTGTAGTTTGTCTAAGACACCCTGTAATTCGTTGTTGGCGGCATATTTAGCATAGTTAGTCAGTAAATCCTCAATGCCTCGAACCAACTTGAAATATTCCGGGCCCACAGAAAAATACTCGACGCCTATCGCATAGTTGTACTCCGTCTTGGTGCCTTCGGCCATGAGGCCATTGAGCGTTTGCAGCGCAACGGCATATTTCGCCCATTCAGGCTTGCTGATCGCCATTGCTTTGTATTTGGCTTCGTAGTCTTGCTTGAGTTTTACCGCACCCAAATTCTCTAAGCCCTCTACCTGACCAATCCATTTTTTCCAAGCATTGGCAATGCTCGCTTGTTTAGCTGAATACTGAATGCGAGTGAGGTCAGAAGCTTTCATGCCGGCGTCGATAACTGCTAAGGAATGATTGCGCATTTCAATGCGAGCAGGGCGCTCTTTTTCAATGATGAATTTGAGGTATTCCGAAACAACGTGTTGTTCAGTGGTACCCGGAAAACCGTAGACCATAGTAAAGTCGCCTTCTTGACGGTTTTGAAAAGAAATTGGCAAATAATGTAGCGGCTTATAAGGTTGGTTGTCATTTGAAAACGCCGCCGGCTTGTTGTCTTTGCCCGCATAAATTCTGAATACTGAGAAGTCGCCAGTGTGGCGCGGCCAAACCCAGTTGTCGGTGTCGCCACCAAACTTACCGATAGAATTAGGAGGTGTGCCCACAAAACGCACATCTGTAAATGTTTCCTTGAGCATGAGGTAGTAATCATTGCCATAATTAAAGGCCTTGATCTCCGCCTCATAATGCGTACCGGCTATGGCCGCAGCCACCAACTTCTTAATGTTAGCCGCAATCACCGCTTGATCAGTTTTCGAGCTCGCACCTGCCAACACCGCAGCGGTAACGTCCTCGATGCGTACAATTCGGGTAGCAGTAAGGCCCGGGTTGGGCAATTCTTCTGCTAAATTTTTAGCCCAAAAGCCATTTTTCAAGTAGTCGTGCTCCAAAGAACTGTGCGCTTGTATTTGGCCATAACCACAATGGTGATTGGTCAGAAGCAAACCCTTGTCTGAAACCAATTCTGCTGTACATCCGCCACCAAATTGAAAAATAGCGTCTTTGATACTCGTGTTATTGATACTATAAATATCGGCCGCACTGAGCTTCATGCCCTTGGCTTTCATGTCGTTTTCAAACGCCGCAATCAAAGACGGAATGAGCATGCCTTCCTCTGCCAACACTGGCTTCAGGCCCAAAATAGCTACACAAAATAAGACGAGTAAACGCAGTTTCATAAGGTTGGAAATTTGAATACGAAGGTAGGGAAATTATTTGCCGATACATGAATTGATAACAAAAGTTAAAACCTGTATCCCTTTACCAGAGGGGTTTTTCGAAATTTTCGCGAGCAACAAATGAGCAACTACTCATCAGATTTCGACATTGTTGAGCTACAAATGAGCAACAAAAAAGAACGATAAAACGAAGATAAACTAATATTCGAATAGTTGTATTTTCTTATCGATTTTTCCCGCATTCAACCAATCGAAACGCTCGTTTCGTTTGTTCTATCTCGCTATTGCTGATTCCAAATTTCTTGGCAACCGCACGCCAGTTAGAAATTTCATCAATCATTTCCTTTAAGATACTTTGTGCTTTATTACTTTTCAATTGATACAAATGAGCGGTTTCGAAGGCCAAAGAGAGATCTAATTCATTACTATTTTCAGAAATATTCAAGGTTAGCCCATTGCCCATTTCATTAGGGTTCATATCGTACGCAGGAGATAATCGCCATCCCAGTGGAGTGAGCATAAATCCATGGTTTCGCAAATGATCATCGGTGTTCGACACCAAAATATTAAATGCCATTCTTCGCCACAACTGCTCCAAATCTTCTTTTGATTCCGGACTACGTTGCATGATAAAACCAACCAAATCCAGGTAACCAACTCCTTCCACATGATCCGCTCCATCTTGCAGTCCCAACAAAGTCATTGCCGATGCGAAGTGAATGCGTTTTTGCTCATCTGTTCTATCGAATCGTTTGGACAAAAAAGTATGATGTTTGCCTGAGAATTTTTGTAATCGCGCTTCCGGAACATGAATGCCACAAGCTTTGGCTAAATCGTGCAATACCATTTCCCAAGCACCAGCATTTTTGTCATCTCTTGAACTTGGAAATTTGGCAATCCATAAATGCCCGTTGTCGTCAATTATACTCGCTTTGGGTCTTGCACCGCCTAATGACGATCCTGGGTCAATCAACACACTTAACCATTGCGCATACTCGGGGTCATTTATGGCATCATCGCGTTCAAGTTTCAAACTCGCATGTTCTAGTTCACGAAGTGAGGTCCAAGGCGGCGTTGCCATTTTCTTCTGGTCATTCATGAAAGGTCCATCTTCGCTCAATTTAAAACGCACTCCACCCATTCGATGTCCGTCAAAAACGCCCAATAGAAAATCACTTTCAAAAAGTGTTCTTTCGTCTCGACGTTCTTCTTTTGCTTGCCAGGCTTCTCTTCTTCGCATCAATAGTCTACCCCAACGGTCGGGCGATGAGTCAAGGAAGATACCAAAGTTGTTTTTCTCTTCAAGTAAATATTGTTTTCCCTTGTAAAACCCTAAATGTGGATCCAAAAATAAAATTGGATTTTGATGCTTCACCCAAGACTCTGTGTATTCAAATGAGAATATTTCTTTTCCACGTACACGTTGTGAAGTCAACCAACCCATTATTTGAGCTTCTTCCAAGAATTCCCAATCTGCATAAACCCATATCTTAGTTTGATTTTGCTTCATGATTTTTTCGTTTGTTTGGGTGCGCGTTTATTAGTCACGATTCCAGCATCTTGCAATTTTCTACCTAATGGATCTGCTGCTGCAACCATGGTTAAATCTTTCTCCAATCCTAATACAAAAAGCACTTGCAAATAACTCCCTATGGCAACAGTTGGGCTACCTTGCTCGATATTGTAAATGGTTTTTCTACCAAGGCCTGTACGCTCAGCAATTTGCTCAGCGCTCAATTTTCTGCGCAAACGAGCCAATTGAATGTGCTCACCGAGATCTTTTAAAATCTTTAAGTTCTTAGGCAATATAGCGGGTGCTGTTTTCATTTAACTTGTCTTATATAGGACAAATATAAAGTATTTTATCCGTTTTATGACAAGTTATATTACTTCCCGATACAAAACTTACTAAAAATAGTACCCAAAATATCCGTATCTACATCAATCTGACCAGTAATTTGGCCGAGTTGGCGCATGGCTTCGCGGATGTCCATCGCGATGAAGTCGGCGGTGGTTTGGCCGTCGAGCCCAGCTTGGGCGCGATCCAGGGCGGCGGCGGTGAGTTGAAGGGCGGCGTGGTGGCGGGCGTTGGAGACGATGGTTTCGTCTTGGATGCTGAAGTCGCCGAGGGTGAGTTGGACCAGTTTGTTCTTGAGTTCAAGAATCCCTTCGCCATTAAGTGCACTGATTTGTAGTACTTCTTCTTGGATATTTAGATTTACAGTCGTATTTAAATCTGCTTTATTCAAGATCAACAAAATATTCTTATCCGGATGTAAAGTCTTCAAGGACTGCACCCACTCCATAGTCTCTTGGAGATTGGAGGCGTCGCCGGAGTCGGCCAAGCAAAGGACAATTTTGGCTTGCTCGATTTTTTGTTGGGAACGCTCGATGCCAAGTGCTTCGATGGTTTCGGTGGTTTCGCGGATGCCGGCGGTGTCGATGAGGCGAAACTGAATGCCGTCGATGTTGAGGACTTCTTCGATGACATCGCGGGTGGTACCGGCGATATCAGAAACAATGGCGCGTTCTTCGCCGAGGAGCTGATTGAGTAAAGTACTTTTGCCGGTGTTGGGGGCGCCAACGATGGCAACGGGTACGCCTTGCTTAATGGCATTGCCGAGTTCAAATGAAGCGGCCAAACGGCGCACCATTTGCAACACAGAAGCAACTAATTTTTTGAGAGAACTGCGGTCGGCAAATTCGACGTCTTCTTCTGCAAAATCGAGTTCGAGTTCGATGAGGGCAGCAAAGTTGATGAGTTGCTCGCGGAGTTGTTGGAGTTCTGAAGAAAAACGGCCGCGCAATTGTTGCAGGGCCACTTGGTGGGCCTGCTTAGACTGCGCGGCAATGAGGTCTGCCACGGCTTCGGCCTGCGAAAGGTCTAGGCGGCCATTTAAAAATGCCCGCTTCGTGAATTCGCCAGGCTCGGCAAAGCGGCAACCGAGCTCGACCAAACGCTGCAACAACAGTTGCTGAATATACGGCGAGCCATGGCAAGCGAGCTCTACGCTTTCTTCACCAGTAAAACTCTTGCCGTGGTCAAAGAGCGTGGCCAACACTTCGTCAAGGCGCTCGCCGTGGGCGCTGAGCATCCAGCCCAAATGTACGCTGTGGCTAGGTAAAGCAGACAAATCTTTTGAAAATCCTTTCGAAACCAAGGCCTTTACACCAGCGCCACTGACGCGAATAACGGCGATGGCGCCCATGCCGTTGGCTGTTGCTAAAGCGCAAATAGGGTCTTGGTGAATGTCTTGCATGTGACAAAGTTACGAATAAAAAATCCCTACCTTTGCCTTCAAAATCAACACATATGTCACTCCAAGCAGAAATCAAAGACATCTTGGGCCAATTTGGTATCCAAGAAAACAATAGCGGCGCCTCTACTGGTACCCAATGGATCCAAACGAGCGGTGCATGCATTGCTTCTGTGTCGCCAGTAGACGCGCAAGTGATTGCGAACGTCACCATGGCTACGCCAGCAGAATACCATCAAGTGATTGAAAAAGCACAAGCAGCTTTTGTAGAATGGCGCAAAATTCCCGCTCCAAAACGCGGCGAAATTGTACGTCAGTTGGCTGAGCGCATTCGCTTTTATAAAGAACCACTAGGCAAACTCGTTTCTTACGAAATGGGTAAGTCTTTACAAGAAGGCCTCGGCGAGGTACAAGAAATGATCGACATCTGCGACTTCGCAGTTGGTTTGTCTAGACAACTTTATGGCCTCACCATGCACTCTGAGCGCCCTGGTCACCGCATGTATGAGCAGTATCATCCGCTCGGCATTGTCGGCATCATCTCTGCATTCAACTTCCCGGTTGCGGTTTGGAACTGGAACACCGCCCTTGCATGGGTTTGTGGCGATGTTTGCGTGTGGAAGCCTTCCGAAAAAACACCACTTACTGCAATTGCGTGTCAGCGCATCACGGAAGAAGTCTTTGCTGCCAATGGCGTGCCTGAAGGCGTTTCTGGTTTGGTGATTGGCGACGGCGAAATCGGCAAACTCATGGCCAACGATACACGCGTTCCTTTAGTTTCTGCAACAGGTTCTACCCGCATGGGTAAATCAGTTGGGGCAGCAGTTGGGCAGCGTTTGGGTCGTTCTCTTTTAGAATTAGGAGGCAACAACGCTATCATTATTGCACCTTCTGCAGATCTCAAAATGGTTGTGCCAGGTGCTGTATTTGGTGCAGTTGGTACGGCTGGTCAGCGCTGTACGTCTACACGCCGCCTCATTATCCACGCTTCTATTTACGATAAAGTAACGGAAGCGCTAACTTCAGCTTACAAGCAATTGAGCATTGGCAACCCACTCGATCAAAACAACCACGTGGGCCCACTGATCGATCAAGATGCCGTCAATAATTACCTCAACGCCATTGAAGCTGCCAAAAAAGAAGGCGGTAAAGTATTGGTAGAAGGAGGCGTATTGAGCGGCCCTGGCTATGAGTCGGGTTGTTATGTGAAGCCATGTATTATTGAAGCTGAAAATCATTTTGCGATTGTACAGCACGAAACATTTGCGCCTATTCTCTACGTCATGAAATATACCGGCGACGTCCATGAAGCAATTGCTATGCAAAATGGCGTGCCACAAGGGCTCTCTTCTGCGATCATGACCAACGAACTCAAAGAATCTGAAGCCTTCTTAAGCGCTGCAGGTTCTGACTGCGGTATTGCCAATGTCAATATTGGAACATCAGGTGCCGAAATCGGTGGCGCTTTCGGTGGTGAAAAAGAAACTGGTGGTGGCCGCGAGTCTGGCTCAGACGCCTGGAAGGTTTACATGCGTCGCCAAACCAATACCATTAACTATTCTGATTCCTTGCCGCTTGCACAAGGCATCAAGTTCGATTTATAATAGAAAATTGACAAAAATTAAAAGGGGGCTAGTTGTTGTCCCCTTTTTTTGTTTTGTGCTTGATCAACAGAAAACGGGCTGAAATAAAAAAGCTATTGCTCTTGAAAGTGGTATTGTCCACAACAGAAAAAGGTGCTAGTAAATACATGCCCGTTTGAACGTGTAGTTGCCACACTTTGATGCCCACGCTCGGGCAGATGCCAAAGCGCAACTGCTTGAGGTCGGTGCGAACTGCTGCACTTAGGCCATAGGTAAGGTTCAGATTACCGGTGCGGCTCCAAAATCCAAGGTCATAACCTAAAACCGGATTGAGGTAAGCGAAATCAAAAGTGGCGTTAAAGCCATGATGTACTGCCGTAGTATTGGAGCGCAACATGCCATTTTTATTTTTTCGTTGCAACTCCCAACCGTATTCTAACACATAAAACCGCCCACTTTGCAAGCCAAAATAAGTTCCGGATTTAAACGATTTTTGTTTTTTGTCAAGTAAAGTTTGTTTTTGGAGTAAGGGGGCAATCGGGTCAATGGCAGCCAAAGCACAAGAGGCCACAACCAAAAAACAACTGGCTAAATAAATTCTGATGAAGTGCATATCTATTGCTTCTCTTTGGTTTGATCATCAGGGCTGATGCTTTCCTTCGCTTGTTCTAAATAAGATTCAAATAGAATGGTTTCACTCGCCTTTGGCAAGGTGTTTTGAAGCATTCCGGTATAGAACGGAATCGCTTTGGAGGCGTTACGCGTTTCTGAGCTGATGAGTTTTTGTTTGCTGTCATTAGACAGTACAAAAAGGAGAATCGTGCCAACCAAATACATCCATTGCAAAATACCCAAGAGGGCGCCCGCTAGGTTATTGAGAATGGAGAGCTTTACAACTTTTAAAGCGGTTTCAAGAAGTTTTCCGGCAAAGTAAATACCGGCACCAATACCCAAAAACAGCAACACAAAGCTAAGCGGCATGAGCGTGGTTTTTTCCCAATGGAGGTTCTTGACGCCCCACTCCACCACGACATCCGTGAGCTGAAAAGCAGCGTAAAGCCCCACTACAATAGCCAATAACATGAACAAAGACATGATCAGGCCACGTTTGTAGCCCTTGTAGGCACCGTAGGCCAAAGGAGCAAAAAGAAAGAGGTCGAAAAGATTCATGACCGAAAATTAAGAGAAAGTTTGTAATCTTGCGCTATGCTGAGCCCTTTCAACGACGAATATTTCATGAAACAAGCCTATCAAGAGGCTTTAAAGGCTTTTGAGGCCGACGAAGTGCCTGTTGGCGCCGTTATTGTTTGTAAAAACCAAGTGATTGCCCGCGGCCACAACCTTACGGAGCAACTCACCGACGTCACGGCGCATGCCGAAATCCAAGCCATTACCGCTGCAGCACAATATTTAGGCGCCAAGTACCTCAAAGAATGCACGCTTTACGTCACGCTCGAGCCCTGCTGCATGTGTGCTGGTGCTTTGTATTGGTCTCAAATTGACCGCGTGGTATTTGCCGCTCGCGACGCCAAACGCGGTGCAAGCGCTACAGGCACCAGCTTGTATCATCCGGCTACGCTCGTAGAAAATGGCATCATGGATGCCGAGTGCAGTCAGTTGCTCAAAGATTTTTTCGCTAGAAAACGCTAGTCGTAGAGGGTATCGTGCAGGATTTCTAAGGTCTTGTCTATATTGAAATTGGCCAAGTGAATCGTGGCATACTGGATCAGCACACGCAAGCCTTCCTTGTGCACTACTCCCGAAAATTGAACAGTTCCTTCTGGCCAAAATTGTGCAGCTAAGTAATCGAGCATTGTTCGGTCTTGAACACAGTTTGAATTATCGCCGAGCGCATGGCTAAAACGACCTGTATTCATGTCAAAAACACTATAGCCATCGCCATCGATTAATGGTGTGTAGCCTAAAACCATGAGGTATTGCGCCAAAAAAGTACCCGGAAAATCACGGAGTTGCTCATTGGTTTCTAAGCGCAACAGTTGATCTCTGACGAAATAAAAAAGCTGCGGGTCGGGACCCTGATACCGCAAGGTTTGCTGCAGAATATCGGTCATAAAAAAGACCAACATGACCTTCTGAGGATGTTCAAATAAAGCCAGCGGCGTCCAGGCAAAGTCCAGTTGATTAATGATGCCTAAATCAGACTCCGGACGCTTGAAATAACTGAGCTCATACAAGCCTAATTGATTGAGCGCCTTGCGTTTCTTGAGACCTCCCTTAAAAATATATGATTGGAATCCGCGCTCCAAAGTATAGAAATGGAGTACAAGACTACTCTCGGAATAGAAAGTTTTGTCCAGTAATATCCCAAGGTCTTTACTTTTCAAGAATCGATTATTTAGGCGAAAACCTTGATTTTGGCATCCACCTCCGTGAGTTCTGACCAAGTTCCCATATACGTAACTGCCCTTACCTTGCGGTTGTCTATCCAGACGTATTCCTGACCATCTTTGATGCGCGGCTTATCCATAACCAAACCATGGTATTTGAAACCGTTTGCCTCGAGCCACTCCTCAGTAACCCTGCGGTCTTTGGCTTCTCGGGCAGTAAAGAAAGTAATGATGTTACCTTCGTTGTACCACTTATTGATGACTTCTCTTGAATTAGGAAAGACTTTTGCCCCAGGATATAAATGACTCTCCTCATTTTTGATGTCGTCGCAAATGGTTCCATCGATGTCGATGAGAAATATTTTAGTGGCGTTTTCTTCCTCTAAATGCAACTTTGCTACTACCGCATGCTGAATTTTGGTTTGGTCGCTGACCTTACAATTGGGTTCTAGCTCAAATATAACCTCAGATCCTTCGCTTACCGCATAACGACCGCTTACGATTTTCTTGATCGATAAATCGCTCACCTTGTAGGCGCCATTTTCTGCTTCAATAAACCATCCTTCTTCGCTGTTTGGCAGCTGAGGATCTACTAACTGATAACTCAAAATTCCTTTCATAACTTGTAATAAAATACAAAGTTAGCAGGAATTTAACTGTAACTATTTGCGCGTCGCTCTAAAGTCTATTTTGTAATAGAAAATCGGGAAGAAGCCCAACTGGGTTTTTTCTGAATAAGGTAAGAAAGTTCCGTTTTGTTGGGCGGCAAAATCTTGCGCAGTTAATGGTGGACGGTAGGCTAAAGTCAATAAGTTTTTAGTGCCGAGGATGTTTACTAAATCCAAGCCAAACTCGTGTGTAACGCGGTCTGCGTTTTTGCGCCATGAAATCTTGAGGTCTGCACGGAAGTAGTCTTTAAATTGTAATTCGTTGAACATGGAATCTTGGAAGATGATTTCTTTCATGTCGGTTGACGTTTCGATGTCCACGAGTCCATAGCGTTTGCCGCCTGCCGCAGTTACTTTGCCGCCGATGCCGATGACGCTGCGCTCTCCTACCTTGAATTCTTTGCCACCTAAGAAATTGACGACGTAGTTGCCATTGTAAGAAGTGTTGCGCCATACCATATCGCTACCGCGGTATTGCGAATTGTAGACCGTTCCGGAGAACAAGAAGAAGAAGGTTTTGTCAAAATACTTTTGAACGGTGAGCTCTAAACCATAATTGTAGCCATCGCCCGTATTTTGAAGCTGATCTACAAACAAACGAGAGAAACCGCTACCCACATTGATCATCGAGAAAGATGAAGGTGCAATTGTTACAGGAATGTTGTAAAGGTATTGATAGTAGGCTTCTGTCTTGATATTGAATCCTTTGTTAAAAGATTTCTCGTAACCGATACCAGAGTGCGCACTGCGCGAGAAGTCCATGTTGATGTTGCTGTTGTCATTTGTTACACCAGGTAGTACTTTGTAGGCATAAGTATAATATGGTTGGATCATGCTATGAAGACCACCGCCAGCAAAAATGGCTTGGCCGTTATCCATGCGGTATTTCCAGCCCAAACGCGGCTCAAATGGGCTCACACTGTTGGTGAGTGTAAAATACTGTGCGTGCACACCTGCTGTGAAGTCCATGTGGTCAGAAACACGCCATTTCCACTGTACAAAAGGCTGAATAATGGCTGCTGTTCCTTGGTAGTTCCAACGCAATTCATAATTGTCTGGCTCATCGAGGTCATACAAACAAGAATCTAGGAAATTCATTGAAATCAAATCAAAGCTCAAACCTGCTTTCAATAAATGTTGTTTGTTGAACTTGTGATTGAGGGCGGTATAGCCACTGATTTTTTGCACCTTGAAATCATAAGCCATCATCGGATACATTGTATCGAAGATGATTTCTTGAGTTAGGGTATCCAAACGGCGGTTGCGCAAGTAATTGTGGTCTGTTTGCTGTACTTCTTGGCTGTAGGCCAGAGTTGACGATATGAAGGTCTTCTCGTTGAGGCTCTTTTTGTAGTTCAGACCAGAAGTGATCATGCTGGTGCCAAAATATTGATCGCGGTCGCCTTCGCCATAGAGGTCTTCTGTATATTCTTTGAAACCAGAAATTTCAATAGCGATATCTGAATTACCACCCATACCGAAGAAAGATAATTGGCCACCGTTTTTGAGCATCCAGTTGAATTTAAAGGCTCCATCAAAGTATTTTGGAATGGCATCGGTACCTAAATTAATGTTCAATTTTTGGAAAATTGTTAATGTGGAGTAACGCCCCATCACTAAATAACTGGATTTTCTGTCTTTATTCAATGGGCCTTCTGCCAAGAACTCGGTGCCGAGTAAACCAAACTGGCCTGTAAATTCATGTTGGTTGTTGTTACCACTTCTGAGTTTGAGGTCAAATACACCAGACAAGCTGTTGCCGTATTCGGCCGGGAACGCACTCATAAAGAAATCGGAGTTGCCCAATATTTTGTTGTT
>RDZL01000110.1 GCA_004295165.1 Flavobacteriia bacterium | reverse complement strand
GTCCCAAAGGCACCTCGTTTGAGTTGGTTATAGAAAGAAAGGGAGAGGGCAACAAAAGTTTTAAAATGACCCGCGACGAAATCAAATTGCCTGATGTGCCTTATTTTGGCATGTTGCAAAACAAAGTAGGTTATGTCAAACTCAATTCATTTACGCAAACGGCGTCAGCTGATGTCAAAAGCGCGATAGAAAAGTTACAAGCGCAGGGCATGCAAGAGTTGGTTTTAGACTTGCGTGGCAACGGTGGCGGTTTGCTCATTGAAGCCGTAAAAATCGTGAACTTTTTTGTTGCAAAGAACCAAGTTGTGGTGACAACAAAAGGCCGAGTGGCCGAAGAAAACCGCACCTACAAAACACTAGAAGAACCATTTGCCCCCAACATGCCACTTGTGGTGCTCATCGACGGCGGATCAGCCTCTGCCTCCGAAATTTTAGCAGGCAGCCTTCAAGACCTCGATCGCGCGGTAATTATTGGCGAAACGAGTTTTGGCAAGGGCTTGGTGCAGCGCACCTACGATCTCAAATACGGTTCCAAGATCAAAATCACCATTGCCAAATACTACACGCCTTCTGGCCGCTGTGTTCAACGTTTAGAATATTACGACAAAGAAAATGGCGAAAAAGCCAAAGAAGTAGCCGATTCATTGCTCAAAACATTCTACACGCAAAACGGCAGACCCGTCATTGATGGCCGTGGCATCGAGCCCGATATCGAAGTTGCTTTTGAAGACCTCAGTAGGCTGACAGCCATGCTTTTGGTCAAGAACCATATTTTCAATTATGCCACGCAATATGCTGCGGCCAATCCAACAATTGCTGAGGCAGGCACCTTTAAACTGAGTCCGGAGGCATATCAGTTGTTCAAGGCTTACGTCATGGCGCAGCCCGACTTTGACTACACCACCGCTTCTGAAGAAGCGCTTCGCAAAATGAAAGAGACGGCAGAGAAAGAAGGATATTTTGAAGACATTTCAACTCAGTACAATCAAATGTTAGAAAAGGTTACCCCATCAAAAGAGCGCGACCTCGATAAATTTCAACAAGAGATTAGTGAAGTTCTTGAGGATGAAATCATTTCGCGCTATTACTATCAAGAAGGGCGTGCCAAACAACAACTACAAGCAGATCCAGTTGTGCGCAAAGGTTTAGAAATTTTACAAGCCCCAGCACAGTACAATACTATTTTGAAGAATTAAGCGTTAGTAAACACATGTTGCAACGCTGGTTCGGGACCAAAGCCCATACAAGACTACACTACCTCACCCTTCTCTTTTTTGTGATCGGGATGGTCTGCAGCAAGTTTTTGATGTCCATGGGGCTCTTATTGGGCAGCTTGAATCTCTTGTTAGAAGCCGACTTCAAAACCTATTACCGCCGCCTCAAAGAAAACCGTTTGGTTCATCTTCTTTTGCTTTTTTACTTCCTGTTTTGGCTGAGTTTACTGTGGTCAGATAACTGGAAAGAAGGCTTTGATCAATTGCGGCGCTTCACCAGTTTACTGCTCATTCCGATTATTATTTCCGCAAGACCTTTGCCGACCGCCCGAAAAATAGAAGGGCTCTGGAGTTTCTTTTTAGGCGCTTTGCTCTTGACGTCTTTGGTCAATAGCATCTCTTATCATTTTTTTGCTGAACAACTCCACTTGGTCGACATCAGAGAGATGTCTCTATTTGGTTCACACATTCGATTTGGCATCTTAATTGGCCTTGGTTTGTCCTTTGCTTTGTTTCGGATGCAAAAACAAAAATGGTATGTGCTTTTGGCCTTTTGGTTTTTGTTTTACACTTTAGACAGTCAAGCTTTATCTGGCGTTTTAACTGTGGTACTCGTATTGTTGGGCCATGCCATTTCTTTTCTTTTAAACAGAAGAAAATGGGGTTGGGTTGTCGGATTGGGCTCGGTCTGTATCGCTTTGTTGAGCGCTTTGGTTTACTATTTGGCGCAGCCCATAGAAACGCGCGAGACCTGCCCTCCGAATCCTATTCAAATGGCACAAGCTTGGCAGAAACGCTCTACTTTACCTTTTGATGGTCAAGATTTAAGGGGTCAGGTATTGGCTTCCACTGTGGAGCGTTTTGTACTCAGTAAAAATGGCTGTGCAGCAGCTTCTGGCATAGCGGCCTTAAGTCAAGAAGAAATCCGCTGGATAGAATTAGGTTTTGCAGATATACGCGAAGCACAAGGTGGCCTAGGCGCCAGGCTTTTCGGTTTGCGCTACCAGCTTCATCACAGCAATAACCCCAACGATCACTCCCTGTTAGAGCGCATCGAATATTGGCGCAATGCCACCTCACTTATTGCCGATCATTGGCTTATTGGCGTAGGAATCGGAGACCTCACCGACCAAATGCAAAGCCGTTACGAGGAGCGCGGCTCGCAATTGCGTCCAGACCGCCGCTTGCGTCCACATAACTATTACCTCACTACTTGGCTCAATCTTGGCATCTTCGGTTTGTGCATATTTGTTGGACTACTTTTGCTTTTTATCAAAAGGCAATTACAGTATAGACAAGTGCAAGGCATCCTCATTGGCCTGACTTTCATTCTGACCTTATTTATTGAGGACGGCCTCGAAACCCAAATGGGCCTCACCATCTTCGCTTTCTTTTTTGCGTTTTACTCCCGCAGGGTAGTGCATTCAACGTTTCTTTGAAAAATTGAGTAACTTCGCATACTATGTCCATAGAAGTCAAAAACCTATATAAATATTACGGAGAACAGGCCGCCGTCCGCGACGTCAGTTTTTCGGTCAAAAAAGGTGAAATCGTCGCTTTTTTGGGTCCAAATGGCGCCGGAAAATCCACCACCATGAAAATCATGACGGGCTTCATGCCTGCCAGTGAGGGCGAGGTATTTATTTGCGGCAAAAAAGTAGACATCGACAAACTCGACACCCGTCAAATCATCGGCTATTTGCCTGAAAACAATCCGCTTTATACCGACATGTATGTGCGCGAATACCTCGAATTCGTGGGGCGCATTTACAAAATCAAAAACCTCAAAGCGCGCGTTTCCGAAATGATCCACGCAGTGGGCCTAGACGTCGAGCAGCACAAAAAAATTGGCGCATTGTCTAAAGGATACCGCCAACGTG
>RDZL01000109.1 GCA_004295165.1 Flavobacteriia bacterium | reverse complement strand
AATATCCAGCCAATATCCATCCAATATTCAGCCAGTAGCTTAGTCAATATCCAGCAAATATCCAGTCAATATCGAAGCAATATCCAGCCAATATTCGACCAATATTCAAACAATATTTGTTCAATATCTGAACAATATCCGGACAATATTTGAACAATACCCGAATTGTTTTCAATCAATATCGGAAAAATATTGAGCAATATCCGAACAATAGCAGAGAAAAAATTTTGCTGGTAGCGGCTTCGCCTCACCCTGACATTAAGGCAATTCGTGCCGCTATCGAGAAAAATGAAAATTATCAATTAGACGTTTTTATCCCCGAACTAAGTCCTGCCGAGCAGTTCAAAAAGAATGAAAAATACGATTTGATAATCTTTCATCAGTTACCCGCCAAAAAAGGGGTAGTTGCTAATAACCTGCTAAAGGAACTGATGGTGAAGAATACGCCATCTATTTTTATTGTTGGGGGCGAAACCAACCTATCAAATTCTAATAACCTACAAATAGGGGTTTCTATTCTATCAAGTGGCTTCCAAACCGACAAGGTTACACCTGCTTTTAACCCAAGTTTTAGTCGTTTTAACTTTTCCGACGAGCGCAAATCGATAGTTTCCAGATACCCGCCTATTACCGTTCCTTTTGGTAATTATAGACTTGCACAAAGCTCAGAGGTGATTTTGTACCAGAGAGTTGGTAGCCTGACTACAGATAAACCGCTGCTCATAGTGAATGAAAATAATGGTGCAAAAACTGCAGCAAAAAGTCGCGGCTTTCTCGGTCGTAGTCTGGATACATCGTGACCTTCCCGAAGAAATACTTGATCTGTGGATAAAAGCGAATGAGCGCACCGAGGCCATCCCAGATGTTGTCTAGGGCAAACAATCCTTTTTTAGGATTTACATTGGGCTGAAAATTCGGCTGTACCCAGCTTCTACCTAGCTCAATGGTGTAGGGTAAAAAATCGCTTTTGAATAAGTCGCTAAACTCAAAATAATGGGCTGTTGAGAGCTGAAAATCAGTGTTTTCATCTTTGGCATCAGCACAAACTTTATAGCGATAACCTCCGATGATTTCTTGATCTTCTTCTGACCACACAATGAGTTGGTCGTAAGCGTAGTGGCCAAAATCATGCGCATCTAGGTCTATTTCTTCGCCCGTACCACCTCCGGCTGCTCTAAAGGTCAGTTCGCGTAAGCGTCCTATTTCTTGCACTACTGCTGGTGAATTAGCTGCATTGACACTGTATATTTCATTGCCTCCTTTGCGCGTTGTGCGCAAAAATCGATCGGCATTTAGTTCTTTGCGCAATAAATTGCGGTCAATAGGATCAATGATTTGTTTCATCAGATGTTTTTAGACTGTAAACATGATTTTTTACCCAGTTGGCGGCTTCGTAGTCGGTGAGTTCGGCAGGAAGTTGCTGTGGGGTGAGGGCTGCACCAATCACAAAAGAAATCTTGCCTTTTTTTTGCTTGAACATTTCATCGGCGAGCAAGAACATCTCGATGTTTGCTTTAATACCGATGCGTTTGCGCCAGCGGTTGAGGCGATAAAAAGCTTTGGACAAGCGTCCGTCGATATAAATCGGAACAATTGGCCTTTCTAGTTGCCGGGCGTAGCTCACAAATGTTTTTTTCCATTCGGCCTCAATAATTTGACCGTAGTGGATACGCGTGACCATTCCCGCAGGAAAAATAATCACTAGCTGTTCTTTTTCAAAGGCGCTGCGGATATTTTGCCTCACGCCGCCATCATTGCGACCAAATTTATTAATCCCTACAAAAAGGTTAGACAACTGCTTGATGTTGAGCAATAAATCATTGACAATCAAAGCCACATCTGGGCGTTTATCTCGGAGTGCATGAATGAGCGCAATGCCGTCCATTCCGCCGAGTGGGTGATTCAAGGCGAGAATGGCACCACCTGCTGCAGGGATGTTTTCCAAGCCCTCTATTGCGATCTCAATTTCAAAGTAATTGATGAGTGCTTCGCAAAAGGCGTGGTCTTGAAGGTGTCCGTAGGTTGTCAGAAAGGTATTGATTTCTTTTTGGTGAAGTTTGCGTTTCAAGAAGGCAATGACAAAGCGCGGCAACCACTTGAGCAAACGTGGATTTTTGCTCTTGATGAGTGCCTCGATGTCAATTAAATCTTGTCTGGACATGCGGTAAAATTAAACTGAATAATTGAAAGTGAGCTCCAACCCGTCGTAAGCCAATTGCACATTGGCGGGCAGCGTCTGATTGATTTGTTCGTGTAAGCCAAACAGATGTGAGATGTGTGTCAGGTAACTTTGCTTGGGCTTGATTTCTGCAATAAATTCCAATGCCTCAGCTAAATTAAAGTGTGAAGGATGCGGGTATTGGTGCAGCGCATTGATGACGAGGATGTCTAAATCTTGGAGTTTTGATTTTTCAAGGGCTGTAATGGTTTTGGCGTCGGTAATGTAGGCCAGTTTGCCAAACCGAAAGCCCAATACTTGCATTTGGTGGTGCCAAACTTCAATGGCATCAATGGTGTAGGTATTGATCTGAAAACGCCCGACTTCGAGGTGGTGGATCTCAAAACGCGGTACGCCCGGATACGGATTCGCCTCAAAAGCATAATAAAATTCACGCTTGAGTGCCATTTCTACTTTTGGGGTACAATAAACCGGGAAATCTGCTTGTCGTTGGTAATTAAAGGCGCGGATATCGTCTAGGCCAGCGATATGGTCTTTGTGTTCGTGGGTCAGGAGAATGGCGTCTAGGTGGCGCACCTTTGCCCGTAGCATTTGTTGTCTGAAATCGGGGCCGGCATCTATAGCGATACAAAGGTCGGGAAATTCAAGTAGCACACTTGCGCGCAAACGTTGGTCTTTGGGATCTGTAGAGCTGCAAGTTGGGCAAGTGCAGGCAATTACGGGTACGCCTTGTGAGGTGCCTGAACCCAAAAAGGTGAGTTTGCCAGTTTGCGCCGCACTCATTTAACATTGGTGTTGAGGTCTATGCGTTTTTGCCCTGTGGGTTTGCGCATAAATTGGTGAACAATCGTTTTGCTGTCGCGGTTTTCTTTTTCTACATTGATGTAGCGGGGCCAATGTAGCGGTTCTTTGCCGTGAAAATGAAATGGCGCATA
>RDZL01000108.1 GCA_004295165.1 Flavobacteriia bacterium | reverse complement strand
TAGGTAAACCCCAATCGATGTCGCCGTCGTTGGTTTCTGTCGAGATGGTAACGGTTTCCAACTCAGCTTGAGATACCAATGGTTCTTCGACGAATTCGTCTTCTGCAACCGGAGCCATAAACGCTTGCGTTTGCGTCATTGGTGGTGGCGGTGGCGTTGTTGGTGGCGGTGGCGGTGGAACGTCAGTTTTTGGAGGCGCAATGGTGAAGTTTTTGTCACTCATTGGTGGCTTCTTCATTTGTTCCTTAGGTAGGTTTTTGATGATAATTGAGGCAACAAACGCCAATCCTGCAAGAGCAATAAGACCACCCAAAATGAGGGTCATGCGTTTGTTGTAGCCACTGCGTAGAACGTAAGCGCCATATTCGCGGTTGCGATGTGCGAAAACGGCTTCATTGCGGCTTACTGAAGTAATGGCTTCCCAGTTGCGATTGACGTAGTAATCGAATAAGGAAAAACCTGTTACAAGTGCGACGATAACATAAATGACTGTCATGACCTTAGTTTTTAGATTTTAACAATTCTTTCTCTCCGGCTGACAAGTCTGTTGGTGCAATAACACCGATACTTGCAATCTTGAGTTCGTCTACTAGATCAATAAAGCTTTTACAGAGCGCTTTGTCGTCAGTTTTAATCAAGACTTTCACAGCCTCTCGTTCAACTGTCAGATCATTAAGCTTTTTATCGTAAATGCTGTCTGAAATTTGTTTCTTTTCTAGCTTCTTATCAAGTTCAACCTTATTCTTAATAACGTATTCGTTCCAAGAAGCTAACAATTTTCTTACACTATTTTCTCCTGATCCAAAATTAGCCTCGGTTAATTCGGTTGGTCCGTTGGCTCCTGGTCGAGATTTTGGATAGAATTCACCACGGTAATAGTAAACTTTGTCGTCTGCTAAAATGAAAGTAGTAACGTTGTTCGCTTTTGGTGGGACAGGGTCGTTAATTTTTGGTTTAGCGGGGTATGCGAGCGGCATTACCTTAGGCTTGCTAAAGGTAGAGGTCAAGACGAAGAAAGTAAGCAAAAGGAACGCGAGATCGACCATTGGGGTCATGTCTACGTGCGTTGAACCTTTCTTTGCTCTTTTCTTGCCTTTGCCGTGGTCGCCACCGCCGCTTTCTGCGATTTGTGCCATGTTGTTAGTTAGTTAACCGGAATTGCTTCCGCAGAGGTTACAAAATTCAAATTATTCAAATTCAAGTCTCTGAATACATCAATCACGACTTGCGCATCTTTGTACAAGGTTTTGGAGTCTACGCGCAAAATGAATTTAGGCTTGAAGTCTTCCATTTTGGGTTCGCCACCTTTTAGCTTCGCTTCTTCAAAAGCGGTGCGGCCGGTATTGCCAGCAGCGACAGCTGCAAATGAAAGCCAATCTAATAGCTCATTTTTAGTAGAATCTGAAGGGATTCCCTGTGTAGGGAAACTTGCACGTTTTGCTGCTTCGGTGTTCATGTATGCAGGAAGTTCTTGCATGGTACAACCAAAGGTTGACATAAAAGAAAACTCTTCTATTTTCTCCTCACTAAGACCAATCTTATATTTTTGGAGCATATTGTTGAGCATTTCTTTACGGGCTTCGGCATCTGAAAGGTTAAAGAACACGCGACCGTCTTTATCTAGGGTTACCATTAGGATGTTTTCAGGGATGATTTTATCGCTGATACTTGATGGTGTTTCTACGGTTACGGGTTCGGCATTTCGGAAAGAAGCCGTCAACATAAAGAAGGTTACAAGCAAGAACGCCAAGTCCACCATAGGCGTCATGTCTATGGAAGGAGTGCCTTTGGGCATTTTGATTTTTGGCATTGCTTGAGTATTTACTTAATGATGTGTCAATTAGTTATTGGCTGCAAAATCTTGAACGATCGTGAAGCTTGCTTCGTCGATACCATAGGTCATGGCGTCGATTTTAGTAGAGAAGAAGCTAAATGCGATGATCGCGATTGTAGAACCAGCAATACCAAATGCAGTGTTGATAAGGGCTTCAGAGATACCAGTAGAAAGTTCTGCAGTATCAGGAGCACCTTGTGACATCGCGGCAAATGAACGGATCATACCGAGTACGGTACCAATCAAACCGATGAGGGTTGAGATCGATGCAGTTGTAGAAAGAACCGGCAAGTTTTTAGAAAGCATAGGCAATTCCAAAGAAGTAGCTTCTTCTAATTCTTTTTTCAAAGCTTCGAGCTTTTGCTCTTTGTCCATGTCTTTTTCGTTCAACATTTGTTGGTACTTAACCAAACCAGAACGAACAACGTTAGCCAAAGAACCGCGCTGTGCGTCGCAAGCTTCGATAGCGCCATTGAAATCTTTGGCAGCCATTAATTCTTTGATTTTTTCAATGAATTGGTTGGCTTTACCTTTACCGTTGGCAAGTAATAAAGTCACCAAACGCTCAATCGTGAAAATTAATACGATAAGGTTGATAGCAACCAAACCTGGTACGATGAAACCACCTTTGTAGATGACCCCTAATAGGTTTCCTTCTACTGGTTCTGCTTCTGGATTTCTGTCCACAAAGTTTCCTGGGTCACCAAAAATGTATTTGTAAATCAAGATACCTGCAATAAGTGCAAGTGCAATAGCCAAGAATGCAATGATTGCTGAAAATCCCCCGGCGGTTTTTTGTTTTTTGTCCATAATGATCGTTTTTAATTTTTCATTTTTACAATTGAACGCCAAATATAAAAAAACTTTAGCCCCTTTTCAAAACGAAATTTACATGATTCCGTTAGCCAGACGCAGAATTATGGTATTTCTTACATAAACTCGGACAATTTGAGTGCTTTAAGTCCAAGACTTCAGATTTGTCTTCATAAAAGTTAATATAGATTTAACATACATTTTTCAATGCCTGAGTGCCATTTATGGCTACTTGCGAAAAACAAAACTGATCAAAGAGGTAGTTGCGAATTTCAATAACAAATAATTCCATTCATGCCATAGATTTGCGATGAAGGCGAGTTGCTAGTTGTTTTTGTAACATAAAAGTTTGTATCTTTTGCTTTGCTATGAGATTTTATTTAGTTGACAGAATAGAAGAAATAATCCCTGGTCAAAAGGCATCAGGAATCAAATGTTGGACTTTATCAGAAGATTACTTTTCCGAACATTTCCCAGGTTTTCC
>RDZL01000107.1 GCA_004295165.1 Flavobacteriia bacterium | reverse complement strand
ATAATTATTGGCGGTATCCGAAAAGCCACAAAAGAGTAGGAAAAACTAAACCTATCTATTTATGTTATTTTCTTTATCTAGCGCACTTAACGTGCAAGCACTATTTGAAAAAGGAGACGTGTACACTTACACTGCGTTCACCTTTTTCATTGGAACGATGGCCATGATGGCTGCAGCAGCATTTTTCTTTATGGAAATGCGCAACATGGAAGAGAAATGGAGAACTTCCATTTTAGTTTCCGGACTCATCACCTTCATCGCCGCGGTCCATTATTACTACATGCGTGATTATTTCACTGCAACATCAACTTCACCTACGTTCTTCCGTTACGTAGACTGGATGCTGACTGTTCCATTGATGTGTGTAGAGTTCTATTTGATCACCAAAAAAGCAGGTGCTAAAACAAGCTTACTTTGGAAACTCATCTTTGCTTCTGTCGTGATGCTTGTAACAGGTTACTTCGGTGAGGCTGTAGACCGCGACAACAGCGTTATGTGGGGTGTTCTTTCAGGTGCAGCTTACTTCTACATCGCTTACCTAGTATGGTTTGGCGAAGTGGCTAAATTGGCTGAATCTGCAGGTCCTGCAGTTGCAAAAGCAACTCGTATTTTGGCATGGTTCGTACTTGTTGGATGGGCTATCTATCCATTAGGTTACATCATCGGTACACCAGGTGGTTTGTTCGGTGCTTTCGGTAGCTCTGGTCCAAACCCTTGGATGGATGTTGTTTACAACATTGGTGATGCCGTTAACAAAATCGGTTTCGGTTTGGTTATCTACGCTTTGGCTAAATCTGATTCAAAAGCATAATCATTACCCAATAGTCAAAATGAAAAGGGGAGCTTCGGCTCCCCTTTTTTTGTTTAATAAACCTTCGGAAAACTTTGTGGGTCGAGGTCGTGCATCATGTCCAAAACCTTTTCGATGATGTCGTCGAGGTTGGGCTTGCTGAAGTAGTCGCCGTCGGAGCCATAGGCAGGGCGGTGGTCTTTGGCAGCCATGGTTTGAGGTGCGAGGTCGAGGTGTTGGTAGCCGTTTTGCTTGACTAAGATTTGATCGAGCATAAAAGCACTTGCGCCACTGCTGACATCTTCGTCTACAATGAGTAGGGCGTTGGTCTTGGCGAGCGATTGGCCAATAAGGTGATGGATATCGAACGGAAGCAAGGTTTGGGCATCGATCAGCTCAACAGAAACACCGAAGTCTGCGAGTTGTGCTACGGCTTGTTCGCAAATATTAAATGTGGACCCATAAGAAACAAGGGTGAGGTCTGTGCCTTCTTGTACAATTTCAGGAACGCCCAAGGGCTCGGTAAATTCGCCAAAATTAAGCGGCATGCGCTCTTTGCTACGGTAACCGTTGAGTGGCTCAATGACCAACGCAGGTTCGTCGGCCTGAAGAAGTGTGTTGTAAAAAGCTGCGGCTTTAGTCATGTTGCGCGGCACACAAACGTGCACACCGCGTAGCGAATTGATGATCATGCCCATTGGCGATCCGCTGTGCCAAATACCTTCTAAGCGGTGGCCACGGGTAGAAACAATGAGGGGCGCTTTTTGTCCGCCTTTGGTGCGGTATTGTACTGTTGCCAGGTCATCTGACATGATTTGAATGCCGTAGAGCAAATAATCTAGGTATTGGATTTCTGCAATCGGGCGCAAGCCACGCATGGCCATTCCGATGCCTTGCCCAATAATAGTGCACTCGCGTATACCGGTGTCGGAGACGCGCAAGTTGCCAAATTGTTCTTGTAAGCCTTCTAAACTCTGGTTTACACCACCAATTTTACCAGCGTCTTCGCCAAATACGAGTACTTCTGGGCGTGTTTCTAGAATTTTGCGGTAGTTTTCACGTAAAATGATGCGGCCGTCTTCCATGTGGTTTTCGGAAGCATAGGCAACCGGGACTTTGGAGATGCTTGCGATATTTTGCTCAGAGGCAGAATACAAATAAGAGCTGTAGCGGTCTTGGGCTTTGAGTTGAATGCGACCTACCCAGTTGGCGAGCGCGCAGCGTTCAGGGCTTTGGTCTTGTAAACTTTGGCGCAGCAGCAAACGCGTGGCAGAGAGGAGGTCTCGACGGATGCTGTCTTTTTCTTTAGAGAGTTGTTGGTGTAAGGCTGTAGCGCGTGCATGCAGCGGATGGTTGGCGTCGAATCTGTTCAGGATTTCGAGCAACTCTTGTTTGTCTTGTAGGATGTCGTTGGTGAAAGTTTGCCAAGCACTGTTTTTGGCTGCTCTAATGCTTTCTTTGGCTGCGCTTGAAATGGTGTCGAGTTCTTCTTCTGTGGCAAGCACAAGGCCTTTTTGTGCAAAAGAAAGGATCCATTCTTTGAATTTGGCAATACAGTCAAATTCGGTTTCCCAAGCAAGGCGTTCTTCAGATTTGTAGCGCTCATGCGAGCCAGAAGTAGAGTGTCCTTGCGGCTGGTTCACCTCCTTGACATGAACCAATACAGGAACGTGTTCGTTGCGGGCAATTTGAACGGCTTTTTCATAGGTTTCACAGAGGTGAGGGTAATCCCAGCCTTTGGTGACCAATATTTCAAATCCTTTTTGCTCGGCATTGCGCTGAAAGCCTGCGAGTGCATCGGAGATACTGCTTTTGGTGGTTTGGAGTTCGCGCGGCACGGAAATCCCGTAGCCGTCGTCCCAAACAGACATGACCATTGGTACTTGTAAAACAGCAGCGGCATTCATGGTTTCCCAGAAAGGGCCTTCGGAGGTGGAGGCGTCGCCGATGGTGCCAAAAGCGACTTCATTACCACCGTTGGTGAATTTTTTGAATGCTTCGAGTTCTTTGAGCGTTGGGTGTTCGCGGTATACTTTTGAGGCCTGAGCGAGGCCAAGTAGGCGCGGCATTTGCCCTGCGGTAGGGGAGATGTCGGCTGAGCTGTTTTTCTGAGACATGAGGTCTTTCCATTGGCCCTGCGCATCTAGGTTTCGGGTGGCGTAGTGTCCGCCCATTTGTCGGCCAGCTGATTGTGGCTCAATTTCGACGTCGGTGTGGGCATATAAGCCCGCAAAATATTGCTCTATTGTGAGGGCTGAAATTGCCATCATGAGCGTTTGATCGCGGTAGTAGCCCGAACGGAAGTCTCCGTTTTGAAACTGCTTGGCGAGTGCGATCTGAGCGAGCTCTTTGCCATCTCCGAAAATGCCAAATTTAGCT
>RDZL01000144.1 GCA_004295165.1 Flavobacteriia bacterium | reverse complement strand
ATATTGCCTAAATATGGTTACACTGAGCAGCACGTCAAAACCATCGTCGAGCTGATTCATGCCACTGAAATTCCGCACAAACCCATCAACAAACTTCAAGAAATCATTTGCGATGCCGATCTCGATTATTTGGGGCGTTCAGACTTTGAGCAAATTGCCGATAACCTCAGAAAAGAGCTCACTGAAATGGGCAAAATCAAGTCGCGCAAAGAATGGGACTCCATTCAAGTGAACTTTCTCAAGCAGCACCAGTATTTTACCACAACAGCTATTGAGTCGCGTCAAAAAAAGAAACAAGAGAATCTACAAGTAGTCATGGACCGCTTGGCCGCCAATAGTTATTTGGATTAAATTAAAGATAACGGCCAGGTGCTTTTCTAGGACTTTGATTTTTGGAAGATTTCACTTCTCTAATACTGTATCCATAAGAAAAATTAAGAATGGCCCGATTCAAAGACCCTGGACTATTGATGCGTTGGTCGTACAAATACGCGAGTTCTAACGTATGGGGTCCATCCCAGTCAAATCCTAGACCTATGCTCCAACGAATGCGGTTAAGGTGATATCCTTGCTGGCCATCCATGGGGCCGGTAAAAAATTCCATGGATGCTTGCGGCAGAAGCACAGATTTTTTGATGTCGTAAACGATACTTGGCTTGATGCGAAAAGCCTCGCCAAATTCAGGTTCATAATTCGCTGCGAGTCGATTTGTTGTAAATTGATAACGAGCCCTTAAGCCTAGTTGTAAGCGATCGAGGTCATAATTGGTTTGCACATTGACATTTAATCGGTGCTGATAAGTAAAGTTCCCCTCCTCTGTACGGCTGCCGATGTAGCGGTAATCTAAAGAAGGACGAATGTATTTATTGAGTTTATACTTGTAAGAAATTTGTGGGAAGAAGGTTTGCACACCTCCAGCGCCATGGCGAGTGGTAAGGTCAAAAGCGAGGCTTTGCTTTTTATCTAGTTTATAACCTACGCCAATTTCGTTCCATACTTGGAACACAGTACTGTTTTGGCCCAAGACCACAATTGGAAATAACAGTAAACTAAGGACTAGATTGCGCATTCTTAACGAATAACGGTGATTTCACCTAAATCTTTGACCTCATTTTTACCAATTTCGATGGTATATTTGACAGGTTCTTTGGTGTAGTAATCGTCGTCGTTATTGGTGACAGAATTGCCGGTATGAAAAACCTCATTGTAGGCAAAAACGGTGTAAGTACCTGGGAATAAATAATTGAAACTAAATGAGCCATCGTGGTTGCATTCAACTTTGTCATCGAAGATGCTGTCTTGGGTGCCGTAAACGATGTAAACATCTTCGGTTGCCCCTGCGTAACTCACGGTTTGTGCCAATGCACCATTGATGTATAGCTTTTCATTTATCGTCAGTTTTCCTTTGATTTCACTGCGACCACCTTCGCCTTCATATTTTTTACAGCCTGAAAAACTAAGCGCGAGAATTGCGATTGACAAAATAATGGAAAGTCTTTTCATTTCTTTTTTTTGACAATGTTAAGAAAAAAACAACTTTTCTCTGCTTCTTGCGTCTGATTGTTTGGATAAAAATCGATATTTCAGTAATATTGGTACCGCTAAACCAAGCTAAATGAAACACTTACTACTCTCCTTCCTTTTTTGCCTTCCTTCTCTTGTTTTTTCGCAGGTTGTAATCAACGAATATTCCTGTTCAAACATGACAGGTCCTACCGATGCATTTGGAGAGAGAGAAGACTGGGTGGAGCTCTACAACTCAACAGCAGCAGCCGTTGATTTAACAGGCTGGTATCTTTCAGACAAGGCATCTAACCTCACTAAGTGGCAAATTCCGAGTGGTAATATCAACGCCAATGGCTTTAAAATGGTTTTTTGCTCCAAGCGAAATTTGGTTTCAGGCAATCAATACCATCCCAACTTTAATCTTTCTCAAACCGATGGCGACTGGATTATCTTATCCAATCCATCAGCTGTAGTCGTAGACTCCTTTAAAATTGTACACCTCACCAAGTCAAATCATTCGGTAGGTCGCTCCAGCAATGGTGCCATCGACTTCAAATTGTTTACCACTCCAACGCCCAATGCGAACAACGCTGGTGGCGTGAATTTTTACCCACCCAAACCTGTTTTTAGTTTAGCTCCAGGGTTCTATCCGGGCGCACAAACCATCACCATTACCTGTGCTGACCCAACGGCTACCATCCGCTACACCCTAGACGGTTCAGATCCTATAGCCACCTCTCCAACATACACAGCCCCCATCAATATCACCACTACCAAAGTATTGCGCGCCACCGCTTTTGGCACCACCCTGTCTTCTTTCACAGAGACCAACACCTATTTTATCAATGTAACCCATACTGTTCCAGTAGTTTCGGTTTGTAGCCAAGGGGTTTATTCTTTAGTAGCAAACGGCAGCCAAAATCCTCAGAATCGAATTGGTTCATTTGAGCTATTTGAACAAGATGGCTCATTTATCGACGAATCTGAAGGAGACTTCAACAAGCATGGCAATGACTCTTGGGCTTATGCGCAGCGCGGTTTTGACTTTATATGCAGAGACCAATACGGTCAAAATGGCGACCTCGATCACCAAATTTTCCCTGAAAAAAGTCGAGACGAATTTCAGCGCGTGATCCTAAAACCAGGAGCCAGCGACAACTACCCATTTGAACAAGGTGCCCATATCCGCGATGCCTTGATTCATACACTCTCGATCCGCGCCGACATGAAACTCGACGAGCGTACCTGGCGTCCGGCAGTTGTTTATTTGAATGGCAATTTTTGGGGTGTATATGAAATCCGAGAAAAAGCCGATGACCACGACTACGCCGATGAATACTACGGCCAAGACAAATACAATATGCACTACCTCAAAACTTGGGGTGGTACCTGGCAAGAATACGGTGCGCCAAACGCGCAGCCTAGTTGGAATGCCTTACGCAACTATATTCTCACCAACAACATGGGTAATCCTGCAAACTTCAACTATGTAGACTCCTTGCTCAGTTGGAAATCACTGGCCGATTACTTCATGATCAATTCTTATACAGTCAACCAAGACTGGCTCAACTGGAATACCTCGTGGTGGAGAGGTCTAGACACCACCGGAGACCACAAAAAATGGGGTTATGCCCTCTGGGACATGGATGCTACTTTTGGGCACTATATCAACTATACCGGTATCCCTGATCCCAGCGCCAATGCCGACCCTTGTAACGCAGAAAACCTACCCAATCCGGGCGGTCAAGGCCACACAGATATCTTAGAAAAACTGATCAATGAAAACCCAATTGTTGAACAGTATTACATCACTCGATATATCGACTTAATCAATACTTCATTTAGTTGTGCCACCATGATTGCGCTCCTCGACAGCATGGTCGCCGAAATAGGACCCGAAATGACGGCGCATTGCGCCAAATGGGGTGGAACCTACAACGGATGGCAGTCGCGCGTGACCCAACTGCGCAATTTCATCAATCAACGCTGCTTGGCACTAGAGCAAGGCCTAATTGACTGTTACCAACTTTCCGGTCCTTTTGCTACTACTTTTGATGTGAGTCCGGCAGGTGCAGGTACCATTCAGGTCAACTCCATCAACCCACCTTCATATCCTTGGACCACTAGTTATTTCGGTGGAATTCAAACTTTAATTGAACCAAATGCCAATCCTGGCTTTGTGTTTAGCCACTGGACCGTTACTACAGGCCCGCTTGGCTTGCCAAGCACTACAGCCAATAATTTCATTAACATCAACGGCCCCGAGACCATTGTAGCTGTCTTTATTCCAGACGTTCCAGACGTGGATGGCGACGGATGTTTGAACGTCGATGAAAACTTAGTGGGTACAGACCCATCTAACCCAGACACCGATGGCGACGGCGAGAACGACTGCGCCGAAATTGGCAATGTTGGCGCTCCAACCGATACCGACGGCGATGGCATCATTGACGCACTAGAGTCATCTATCATCGACACCGACGGCGACGGCGTTATGGATGAGCTCGACCCAGACAACACCAATCCGTGTATTCCGAATGCAAACGCAGGCCCTTGTGACCAAGACGGCGATGGCCTTACCAATAGTCAGGAGAATGCCGCCGGCACAAGCCCTACCAATCCCGATACCGATGGCGATGGCCTCACCGATGGCGCAGAGGTCACTAACGGTTCTGATCCACTCAACCCTTGCGACCCCGACGACACCCTCCCTGGTTGTCAAATAGACACCGACTTTGATGGTCTTACCGATGCGCAAGAAGGCGTGCTTGGCACCAATCCACTCAATCCCGATTCCGACGGCGATGGCATCAACGATGGCACAGAAGTCACAAACGGTTCTAATCCACTAGACCCATGTGACCCAGATGGCAGCAGCCCTGAATGCGCCACAGGAATCTTCTTCCCAACTGCATTTTCACCAAATGGCGTGGGCAATGGACTCAATGAAGTATATCAAATTATTGCGGGTAAGGATATTGCTGCCATCAATTTTAAAATTGTGGACCGCTGGGGCAACCTGATGTTTGCTTCTACGAACAAACAATTCAAATGGGATGGCAACCACAAGGATAAACCTTGTAATAGCGGCGTGTACGCATATGTTTGTGATGTCACTTATGAAAACGGCAGCACTAAGAAATTTACAGGTAACATCACTTTAATTCGATAAGCGATGCGCTTCAAAAGTTGTTTATTTTCACTTACAATCGCTTTGTTTGTGCTCGGTGTTTTTCCGAATGCCGGCCTCGCCCAAGATTTTCACCTGACACAAGCAGACCGCAGCATGCCTTTTCTAAATCCTGCTTTTGTGGGTGCTTACAAGGGCTTTGAAAGAATTACGCTGCTCAATCGCAACCAATGGATTGGCTCAGGCACCCAATTTTTGACGACTTACGGCATGGCTGAATTCACGCCTGGCAGAACGCGTCAATCCGAACGTGCTTATGCCGGTATCGGTGCTTCTTTTAGCAACGACGTTGGCGGCGATTCCCGCATGACTCAAAAATCTTTCGGGCTTACCGCAAGTGGTCATATTCCGCTGGCAAAAGGCCACTGGCTAGACGCGGGTCTTCAAACGGCTATTCAGCAACGCAGTGCTGACTTCAGCAGCCTATTGTATTACTCGCAATGGAATGGCAGTGCCTTAGACCCGAGCGTTTTTTCGGGCGAAGAAAACGATTTTGTCAATTTTGCTTTTGTAGATGCAGGCTTAGGGCTAGCGTATCGTTTTGAACCGAATCAACGCGGTGAGTTGCGCGATGGCCAATGGTCTTTGCAAACAGGTCTGTCTTTTCAGCACGTCAACCGTCCTCGCTTACAATACAACACCCTATCTGCCGATCGCTTGTATCGCAAAGCTGTTGCTTACGCCTGTTTTTCGCTTGGACTCAATGAAGTTTCTACCTTGCAGTTTTCGCTCACGCATTTGCGTAAAGGAGGCCACTCGGAAAGCATGCTTGGCGCCATATACCGCATGAAGCTCCGCGGCAGTTCTCAGGTCACCAATGAGGTGAGCACAAGATACCTTAGTGCAGGTCTTTATTTTCGTTCTACAGCTGCTGTAGCACCTTATATTGCACTCGATTTGGGCGCTTTTGACTTTGGGATTTCTTACGATGCAGATTTAGGAGCAACTTCGTCTGTTTTCAGACATTCTGTTGAGCTCAACCTCGCTTATACCTTCCTGAAAAAATCGGCCTTTAAAGGTAGCCGTTTGCGTTAAGAAATGCAGTCCATTGTGCGGCTTGGGCTTTGTTCATGACGCGTGGAATTTTGTTTTGTGCGCCGAGCTTTCCGATACTTTCCAAATAGGCATAAAATACTGAAGTAGGCAATAATTTGAGCTTAGGCATAGGCATGCTGTGCTTGCGCACATAAGCGTAGTCGTCGTTGTTGAGTTGCAGCGCTTGGTCAATATCAGCGATGATATTCGATGTGGCATCTTGCTCGTCGCAACCTATATACCAGCAGTGTTGCAGCCCCTCTTCGTCGGCATGAATGGTGTATTCAGAAAATGAATACTTGAATTGGGTGCTCACGGTTTTCAGGGCCTGATTGATGTTATCCAAAGACAAATGCTCTCCGCACAGACTTAAAAATTGCTTGATGCGTCCCGAGATAATGATTTCATGGGTAGTGGTGTCGGTGAAGCGCACAAGATCTCCAAGCATGTAGCGCCAGAGCCCCGCATTGGTGCTGATGACCAACGCGTAGTCTATCCCGGGCTTGACCTCACTAATAGAATATGCTTTGAATTTATTTTTGAGTTCGCCAGACTCCGTAAAATACTCGGCATTAAACGGCACAAACTCAAAAAAGATGCTGTTGTTCATCAGCAGGGTCATGGCTCTTTTTTTCGGGCTAGTTTGGTACGCAAAATAGCCTTCGCTCGCTAAATAGGTATCGAGCAACACAACCGGTTTTCCTGAAATTTTTTGCAAGCGTTCCACAAAAGGGTCCATGTAGACACCGCCATGCACATACACTTGAAAATTTGGCCAGATTTCGTGGATGTTCTTGAGCTTGTAGTGCTTTACAATTTCTTCTAGCAAGAGCACACACCAGCTCGGGATCCCCGCCATAATGCCGATATCCCACTTAGGGGCTTCCTGTACCATTAAAGGTAGTTTGGCTTTCCAGTCTTTGAGATGGGTAATTTTTTTGGTCGGTTTTGTAAACGGAGCAGCAATGAGCGATGTGTGTTTTTTTAAGATACCGCTGAGGTCGCCTTCGTAATGCTGGTCGATTTTTTTGAGCTTAGTGGAGCCACCAACGGCAAGTACTTTAGCACTGTAAAAGGAATCAGGTAGGTTCAATTCGTGTAAGATGGAGAATTGTCTTAACGAGACCCGCTGAAAAGACCGGATCATTTCGGTGCTCACTGGAATTCTTTTACTCGGGGCGCCGGTTGTACCGGAGGACAGCGCAAAGTATTTGATGCGGCCAGGCCAGATGGCATCTTTTTTACCTTTAATGGTGTCTTCGAGCCACTCGGTATAGAATTCATCGTATTCGGTAATGGGAACGATTTGTTGGTAGCGCGAAACGAGGTCCGTTTTTTGAAGCAAGGCAGCGAATTGATAGCGCTGTCCGAAAGCTGTTTTTTTGGAGTGGTCAATGTTTTGACGCAAGACCTCGAGTTGTTGTTTGTAGCCTGCACTGATGCGGGAGATGCGCTTGAAACTTATTGCTGTACTACGCTGTATGAGCTTACCAATTATGGGCATTTGAAAAGAAGCTTTTTTAGCAGAGGCTTCACACAAAAATAAAGAGAAAACTAGTGCGTTCTTACTGCACTTTGTTTTAAATTTGTAAAAAACTTGACTATGCAAACTAAAACCTTCATTGTTCCTCACGACTTTACCGCAGTGGCCGATATCGCCCTTCAACACGCCATTGCTACAGCCAAGCCTTTAGGTGCTCAAATTCAAGTACTTCATGTGGTTTCCAAAGACACCCAAATTCCTGAAGCACTTGCGCAGCTAGAAAATATTATTGGACAGTTTGAACAAGAAGGCGTAGCACTCAAGCCCAATGTGCGCATTGGTAGCATTTTTGAAGACATCGGCGCTTTTGCGGCCGAGCACCAAGCTGAGCTTATCGTCATGGGCACCCATGGTGCGCACGGATGGCAGCACATCACCGGAAGCCACGCGTTAAAAGTGGTTACAAGCTCTCAAGTACCCTTCATTATCGTCCAAGAAAAGGCCGTTAAAGCAAGTGGTTACGACTCCATTGTTGTCCCGATGGACCTCCACAAAGAAACCAAACAAAAACTTTCAATAGTTGCCAATTTGGCACAATACTTCAAGTCTAAAGTTCACGTCGTTACACCAGACGAAACCGATGAGTTTTTGCGTCATCAAGTGCGTTCCAACATCACTTTTTCAGAAGGTTTCTTCAAAGACCGCGGCATTGAAATGACCAGCGCAGTGGTACCAAGTTCTGGTTTCGACAAAGAAGTTGTCAAATACGCCGTGAGCGTAGATGCCGATCTTATCGCCATCATGAACCTCCAACGCAACAACCTCTTTACGGCTCTCACTTCTAATCATGAGCAGTACATCATCACCAATGATGCACTCATTACAACGCTAATCGTCAATCCTATTCACTTAGGTTCCGACTACAGCAATATGTTCTCTATGTAAGCATGTCTAAACTCACTACCCTTCAGGAGTTTATTGTCAGCAAGCAAAAAGATTTTCCATTTGCTACCGGTGAGCTCTCTCGCTTACTGAGCGACATCGCGTTAGCTTCTAAAATAGTGAGCAATGATGTCCGCAAAGCCGGATTAGTTGACCACATCCTAGGCGCTCAAGGCGCTCAAAATGTGCAAGGTGAAGAACAGCAAAAATTAGATGTTGTTGCAGATGAAGCTTTTATTCGCGCTTTTGAAAACGGCGGCGAAGTCTGCGGCATTGCCTCCGAAGAAAACGACGACTACCTCGCATTTGAATCTGAACAAGCCCAAAATGCCAATTACGTCATTTTATTTGATCCGCTAGACGGCTCTTCTAATATAGACGTCAACGTATCAATCGGCACCATTTTTTCAATTTACCGCAGGGTTTCACCTCAAGGTTCCAAAGCAACTTTGGCAGATATGCTGCAGCCAGGTACCCAACAAGTGGCTGCTGGCTACGTGCTTTACGGCTCTTCCACTATCTTAGTTTATACCACCGGAAATGGTGTTAATGGATTTACATTAGACCCATCAATTGGTGAATTCTTTTTGTCGCACCCCGACATGAAAATGCCAGAAAATGGCAGGCTCTATTCGGTCAACGAAGGCAATCTCAATGATTTCGACCCACAACTTCGTGCCTATTTAGCTTACTGCCAATCAAATGAAAATCAAACAGGGAAGCCTTATTCAGGGCGTTATATTGGTTCTTTAGTAGCCGATTTTCATCGCAACCTGATCAAAGGAGGTATTTACATTTACCCGACTGTTCCATCGGCTCCTAAAGGACGTTTGCGCTTGTTATATGAGTGCAATCCGCTGGCTTTTATCGCCGAACAAGCAGGTGGCCTGGCTACCAATGGTACAGATCGCATCTTAGACATCAAACCGACAGAATTACACCAACGGGTCGGTTTTTATATTGGCTCTAAGAAAATGGTTGAAAAAGCAATGGGGATTTAATTCCTAGCTTTTAGATCGATTGTATAATTCATCTCGACAACTACAGCACCTGGAGATTTATTGTATTTCACTTCGCGCTTGATGCGCTCTTTGATGTCGCTAATGATGCGGTCATCTGCGCAAGTAGTGATTGACCTGACTGACCGTACGTTAATCACTTGTCCTTCACTATTCACTTGTACCATAAATCCGATACGGCAGTCAAAATCACTTTCATAGCTCGGTAAGCTGACACTATTGAGGCGAACACGTCCTTTACCAGAACCTCTACCTGATCCGATGCCATCATCGCCTTCCCCGCTGCCGTTTCCATTCCCGCCGAAAGGCCCGTTTCCAGAGCCATTTCCGTTTCCACTGCCGCCGTTCCCGTTAAAGTGGTTGGTTCTTTGTGTTGTAGTGGAGGAAGTATTGGTGCCGTTCTGAGAATTATGGTTATTTGAATTGCCGTTGTTATGGCTGAAATCACTTTGGCTAGAGGTAGCCACTCTTTCGGTTTGGTCGGCTGGTGGCGCAATGCGGCCAGAACCAGGGGTGCCACCACCTCGAGATCCTCCTGAAACTTCTTCGAGTTCTACATTATCTATCTGAAATTCTTCAATGACTTCATCTGAGCGGAGTGGGGGTGTATCCACCAATTGATCTGGTCGGGCATCAAATTTAATGATGAAAGCCAACAGCAACATGGAGAGCAACCACACAGAAGTGTAGATCAAAGATTTTTTGGAATCTTCGCGCGCGCCGATATATTCTAATTGAAATTGTTCCATGATAAGGAGCTCTAGCTAATTTGTCAATAAATAGATTTACCCTTCTTTGGTGGCAATGATCATTTTGAGGTCATTGAGCATGCCAATTTTGAGTAAGTCTACGAGTTCTTGCACTTGCGCATCAAATGGCAAGCGTAAAATGACGGTGTTGTCGCCAATTTTTTTGGTTTCTCCGATCAAGACGCCTTCTAACTGATCCAAGGCGATTTCATCGTTGTTGACATAAAAATGGCGCTGTTGGTTCTCGTCAAATTTAATGGTGAGTGTGACGTGTTGTTTTTGCGTCTTTTCGTTGGCATCTGATTTAGGCAACGGAACTTTGATGACGTTCGGGTTGGCTAGGGTAGAGATGATCAAAAAGAACAATAATAAAAAGAACATGATGTCGCTCAATGCAGAAGTAGCCACCTCCGCATGGAACCTTCTATTTCGCTTTATGGCCATCTTTTGAGTTCATTAATTTGATATAATCTAAATTCATTTTTTGAATGCCCAACGCATAGTTATCAATAATACCATTGAGTAGGTGATAGGCTGTGAAGGCGAGGATACCGACAACTAAACCTGAACCAGATGAAATCATTTTTTCGTACAAACCACCTGAGATATTACCGATAGAGACATTTTCTGAGATAGAGATGCTGTAAAAGATTTTGATAACCCCAGAGATGGTTCCGATAAATCCTAAGGTAGGAGCAATACCTGCGATCAGACCTAAGTGGTTGATGTTTTTCTCCATTTTGCCAATTTCGATGTTGGCTACTTTTTCCATATTGCCTTCAATTTGTGCAATGGGTTGGCCAATAGACTGAACGCCTTCTTTGATGACTGAACCATAAGCTGTTTGGTCGCGGTTCACAACATCGAGGGCACCTTGCATGCTGCCAGCATTGAGTTGTGTTTGTAATTCGTTGATGAGTAGCATGTTTTGCTTGGTCATGCGACGGATATATAAAAAGCGTTCAACTGCTACATAGGTTGTATAAAACAATAAGAGCGCAATAGGAATCAAAAAGACCCCACCTTTCATCAGGAAGTCAATAGCCGAAATTTCTTCGACAGTTTTGAAAGATTCTTCTGTTGCGGCTTCTGCTACTTGAGCACTTAAAACTCCTGCGCTCATCAAGAACGCTGCTACTAAGGTGTATTTGATTGAAAACTTCATAATTGGGTTCTAATTTGGTACGTTAAAATTAGTCATTGAGTGAGGTCGGGCGGATTGAATTCTTTGGAGATATTCACACTGAATTGTTATTTGTAACGATATGACCGGAAAAGGTCACAAATTATTTCGCTCCGCGGATAGTTTGCGTAATTTTGCAGCCCGCTATGGAACTTGCTACTTTTATCAAAACCCTTGCCAAACATCCTGCGCTCGACCGCAGTGCAGCGGCCTTGCAAACGGCTGATACCAGATTACATTGGAAAGGCATGGTGGGTTCTGCTAAATCTTTACTTTCATTAATGGTGGCACAGCAAGTACCGGGCACCCATTTATTTATTCTTTCAGACAAAGAAGAAGCGGCTTATTTCTTAAATGATTTTGAGGGCTTGTTTCCAGAAGACAAGCGCATTTTATTTTATCCGGCATCTTACCGAGTGCCTTATCAGCAAGAGCAAACAGACAACTCTAATGTTGTGGCGCGCGCCGAGGTGCTCGAAAAACTCAGCGACAAACAAAATACCTGGGTAGTGACCTACCCTGAGGCGCTTTTTGAAAAAATACCGACTAAAAAAAACTTAGTTAAGCACACCATGCGCCTCGAGGTGGCCAAAAGCTACACCACTGATTTTCTCAATGAATTGCTTTTGGAATATCAGTTTGAGCGCGTCGATTTTGTATATGAACCCGGTCAGTTTTCGATCAGAGGAGGCATCTTAGATGTGTTTTCTTATGCCAACGAGCACCCTTTTCGGATAGAATTTTTTGGCGATGAGGTAGAGAGTATCCGCACTTTTGATGCCGCAAGCCAGTTGTCAATTGCGAGTCATCAATTTTTCAATGTTGTTCCGAATATCCAATCTGGCGAGAGCCTAGAAATCCAAGAAACCTTGTTGGGTTTTGTGGGCACTCAAACCATTTGTTGGGTAGCAGATGTACAAAGAACTTTTGACGTCCTCAAACGCGAATACGAACGTGCGGTAGAAATCCATAGCAAACACGACGGTCCAGTTCAATTCGCCCTGCCTCAAGATAAATTCGTTTCACACCTCATATTTGAAGATCAGCTTGCCGCGCACCGCATCATCGAATTTGGCCCAATGTACCATTACAAGGCTACGCATTCAGAAACCTTTGATTGCATTCCGCAACCTAGTTTCAACAAAGACTTTCAGCGGCTCAATGCCGATTTAAAAGCGCGCAAAGCCGAAGGTTTTCAAAACCTTATTTTTTCGAATCAGCCACGGCAAGTAGAAAGACTCTACCAAATTTTTAGCGATATCGGTGAAGAAGGTGAGTTCAGTGCCCTGCCCTTGGCTTTGCACGAGGGTTTTATCTTTCCCTCACTGAAATTAGTTTGCTATACCGATCACCAGCTTTTTGAGCGCTATCACCGTTTTAGGCTCAAGGAAGGGTTCAAGCAAGCCAAGCAAGCCCTGACGCTAAAAGAAATTTATCAGCTCCAAAAAGGAGATTACGTGACGCACATAGACCATGGCGTAGGTCAGTTTTCTGGTCTTGAGACCATAGACGTCAATGGCAAACCGCAAGAAGCCATTCGTTTGGTCTATAAGGATGGCGACGTGCTGTATGTCGGTATTCACTCTTTGCACCGCATTTCTAAATTTACTGGCAAAGATGGGAGCGCCCCAACGCTCAACAAACTTGGCACTCAAGCCTGGTCTAATCTCAAGAACAAGACCAAGAAAAAAATCAAGGAGCTTGCGTTTGACCTCATCAAACTCTATGCGCAGCGCCGCAGCAAACCAGGGTTTTCTTTTGCGCCAGATAGCTACTTACAAAACGAGCTCGAGGCCTCGTTTATGTTCGAAGATACTCCAGATCAGTACAAAGCTACCCAAGATATCAAACGCGACATGGAAGCGCCGCGGCCAATGGATCGCTTGGTGTGTGGAGATGTCGGCTTTGGCAAAACCGAGGTGGCTATTCGCGCAGCTTTCAAAGCGGTTACTGACTCCAAACAAGTTGCAGTTTTAGTCCCGACGACTATTTTGTCTTTGCAGCATTTCCGCAGTTTTAAAAACAGACTTTCGAACTTCCCGGTAACCGTAGATTACATCAATCGTTTCAAGTCTGCAAAGGAAATCACCGAAACACTCAAAAAATTAGCAGCTGGCCAAATCGATATCTTAATTGGCACCCACGCATTGGTTGCCGAACGCGTAAAGTTCAAAGATTTGGGACTCATGATCATCGATGAAGAACAAAAATTTGGGGTAGCGGTCAAAGACAAGCTCAAAACCCTGCGCACAACCGTCGATACGCTTACCCTTACGGCTACGCCTATTCCGCGCACCTTGCAATTTTCATTGATGGGCGCAAGAGACCTGAGCATCATCAATACACCACCGCCCAACCGCCAGCCGGTATTAACCGATATCATTTCTTTTAACGAAGAACAAATCCGAGATGCCATTGCCTATGAAGTAGGACGCGGCGGCCAAGTGTTTTTTGTCAATAACCGCTTGTCAAATATCAAAGAACTCTCCGGCATGATCCAGCGCTTGTGTCCGGGTGTCCGGGTGGGCATCGGCCACGGTCAAATGGATGGCAAGCAACTCGAAAAAATCATGATGGATTTCATCGAAGGTGCTTACGACGTGCTTCTAGCCACCACCATCATCGAGTCCGGGATCGATATCTCCAATGCCAATACCATCATTATCAACGACGCTCACCAATTTGGGCTCAGCGATCTACACCAATTGCGGGGCAGGGTAGGGCGCAGCAACAAAAAAGGATTCTGCTACCTCATTGCGCCAAAATTCAGCATCATGACCTCCGAAGCCCGCAAGCGCTTAGAGGCGCTCGTGCAATTCTCAGATTTGGGTTCAGGATTCAATATTGCTATGAAAGACCTCGATATTCGTGGGGCGGGCAATATGCTCGGCGGCGAACAAAGCGGTTTTATTGCAGAAATTGGTTTTGAGATGTATCAGAAAATTCTCAACGAGGCTATGCAAGAGCTCCGAGAAAGCGAGTACAAAGAACTTTTCGAGGACCGAACCACCGATCAATTCAACGGATTTGTCCAGGATTGCGTTTTTGAAACCGATATGGAGGTACGAATTCCAGACCAATACGTGAACCAAGTTGCAGAGCGTTTGAGTTTGTATCAAGCCATGGACAACCTCAAGAACAAAGAAGAACTCGCCGCTTTTAGCGCCCAACTCCAAGACCGCTTTGGCCCACTACCAAAAGAAGTCAAAGAACTCTTGTTTTCATTTGAGTTGCGGTGGTTGGCCGAATCTATGGGGCTAGAACGCTTGGTGCTCAAGTCAGAAAAATTAGTAGGACATTTTATTTCCAATCCGCAATCGCCATTTTATGAAACCGAGCAGTTTCAGCAAATGCTCAACCGCATCTTGGCTCAACCCGCTGGCTACAGACTCGCTCAAAAAGACGACAAACTCAGGTTGGTTATTGAGCCCATCCGCCATATTAAAGATGCTTTTCAGAAATTACAAGCGCTTCAAGACCTCACCAATTGATTCCTTGACCTACGTCAAGAGAAAAGAAATCACTTTATCGCAACTTTGTGTTCGATAATTTGTTTACATAGTAATCTTAAAATTTTAAAACATGAAAAATTTATTAGTTGGTTTAGTTGGCGCGTTCGCCTTATTTTCTTTTGTTGTTTCTCAAGCAGGTGTTTGGTCTGTTGATGGTGCACACTCTCGTTTGGGTTTCACGATCCTTCATAACGGTATCACAAACGTTCACGGTAACTTCGGTAAATTCACCATGGAAGTCACTACGCCAAATGCAGACTTCAAAGGCGCAACTATCGTTTTGAACGCAGATGCAGCTTCTGTAAATACAGGTATCGAAGCCCGCGATAATCACTTGCGCACAGCAGATTGCTTTGACGCTGAAAAATACCCTTCAATTACTTTCAAAAGTACTGCTGTAACAGCTGCTAAAGCAAAAGGAACATACATCATTGAAGGTGAATTGACCATGCATGGCACCACCAAGAAAGTTGTATTCAACGGTGTACACACTGGTAATGGCAAGAATTACAAAGGAACTGAAGTTGCAGGTTTGCAAATTACTGGTGCCGTAAAACGCTCTGAGTTTGGCATGGGTGAAGTAAGCCCAGGTTTGGCTGACGAAGTTAAACTACAAGCAGATTTGGAAATCGCTAAAAACTAATTTTGATGAAAGGCTACGCTATTTTATTCCTGTTATTTGCTGCTTTTTCGAGTCTCGCCCAGCAATACAAACTTGCCGACGGACACAAAATTTCTTTCTCGAACCCGGATGTAAGTGGTACGTTTGATGAGCTTACCGCTGCTTCTCTTGTTTTTGACGAGACCAAACTTTCAAGTTCAAAACTCAGTTTTAAAATTGAAGTAGGGTCGATCAATACCGGTAACGGCCTCATGAACAAGCACGCAAAAGGTGAAGAATGGTTCAACGCAGACAAATATCCTTTGATCGAATTTACTTCGTCTAAAATAGAAAAGACGAGTGAAGGATTTAAAGCAACAGGTAAATTGCAAATGCATGGCATCAGTAAAGAAGTCACGATCCCATTTACATTTACTAAGAAAGGGAACAAAGGCACTTTTATTGCTAAATTTAGCGTAGACAGATCTGATTTTCAGATCGGAAAAAAGAATGGTGGAGTAGCTGAAACAATTAAAATTACAGCAACCATCCCCGTCATAAAAAAGTAGAATTATGTTAAGAATACTCGCTTTCGGACTCCTTATTGCCACCTTATCTTCGGCGGTAATCGGATTTTTTCTCAATTATTTTTATTCATTCGAGTTTGATGAAACAATAAAAATCCTTCCAATTTGGAAAGTTGTTCTTTTCTATTTTTCACTCGCCTGCACCTTCTCTGTTTTGTCATTTTACATTGAAAGAAAATGGAAAAATGTGGGCTTATTTGCTTTAAACGCAGTGCTTAGTTTTCTAGCTGTAGCCTTAATGGGAGTCCCATTGAAGTACACAAACTCAGAAATCGACACCACTTTTCTACCGATCGTTGCCATACCGTGTTTATTTGTTTTGCCGCTAATTTGGATGTCTTTTCAACCAATTATGTACAACAAAAAGTAGTCGGTTTTTGGCACAAAACTTGAAAGGATGCTTCGGCATCCTTTTTTTTTGAAAAAATGGCCAAAAAAGCACAACGAAATCTTTTGAAATCCGTTATAAAGTAGATGTCTTTACGCTTGGGTATATTTTTATTGCTGTTCGGGAATTTATTCCTTTTGCAGCTTCATGCCCAACTGATTACAAACAACGCCCTCAACCCGCAGGGTTTGGTTCAAAACGTACTGTTGGGCAATGGTGTCACAGTTTCTAATGTGACTTACAACGGAAGCCCAATGGCCATTGCGCAATTTACTGCAGCCAACACCACCCTCGGCATCAACAGCGGCATTGTCCTCACCACCGGCACTACTTTGCCCAACGGCGATGGCCCACAAGGCCCTAACGATGAACCGGGTACAGGCGTAGACAACAATATGGGCGGCTTCACCTTACTTTCGCAATTGATACAAGGTACGCAAACCTATAACGCCGCCATTTTAGAGTTTGACTTTATTCCATATGCTGATACCGTTCGTTTCAAATATGTATTTGGTTCGGATGAATACCCAGAATTCGCACCTCCAAATAACACGACCTACAACGATGTATTCGGTTTTTTCATTTCTGGGCCGGGGATCGTCGGTTTTGAAAACATTGCCAAGCTTCCTAACGGGGCGGTAGTCTCGATCAATAATGTCAACACCAATACAAATCCTTTTTACTTTGTGAATAACGGAGATGGGAGTACGCCTCCGTACAATCAAAGTGCGCAGTATATTCAATACGATGGCTTTACCAAAGTACTTGAGGCCATTTCTAAAGTTCAGTGTGGCCAAACCTATCACCTTACAATCGCAATTGCTGATGTCGGCGATGGTCAATGGGATTCAGGTATCTTTTTGGAAGCAAATAGCCTTTCTACATTAACACCCGTAGAGATCAATCATACTTTATCGCAGCAGGTTTTTGCCAATCCAGACTGGATGGCTGAAGGCTGTGTGAGCACCAATGTCACGCTTTCACGCCAGGCCAACCTCTCTCAAAGCCTCACGATCCCTGTGCAGCTTAGCGGCACAGCCACCAACGGCCAAGACTACAGCGGCATCCCAACCAGTATTACTTTTCAGCCCGGTCAGAACACCGTGAGTTTCACTATTCTATCCTTAACCGATGCGCTGCTCGAAGGCCTGGAAACCCTCACCCTTACTTTCCCAATTTCCGATCCCTGCGGAAATATAACGCCGCTCGTGCTCGATCTCTGGATCCAAGACAACCAACCTTTGCAAGTTAACCTCAGCACGACCAATATCAGTTGCCCAGGCGATCCAATCGTCATCAACTCGCAAATTAGCGGCGGCGTTCAGCCTTATACTTATCTTTGGAGTACAGGCGAAACTACTGGTAGCATTACACTCACGCCTTCTGCTACACAAGCTATTTGGCTAGAAGTTACAGATGCCTGTACAGGTGTACCAGCCTCTGATACAATTGTTGTGAGTGTGCCGGTCTTTAGCCCACTTGCCCTAATCACCAGCCCAGACATCACTGAAATTTGCCCGTATATTCCAGCCACTATCGGCGTTCAAGCCAGCGGTGGATCAGGTCAATATTCGTATCTCTGGACCACCAATAATGTGGTGAGCGGCACAACCGATTCGCTGCTAGTGAATCCTGGGAGCACCAGTACGTATGTCATTTCACTTAGCGATAATTGCGGCAACAGCATCCAAGACTCCATCACCTACACCATCCTGAGCCCCCCACTTGTTTTACAAATGAATGGCCCTTTTGAAATTTGCCCTGGCGATACTGTAGATTTATTAGTGAGCGCCAGTGGGGGTTACGGCACCTATTACTACAATTGGTCTACTACCGCTACTACCGCACAAATCTCTGTAGCCCCACAAGTTTCCACTTCTTATTTTGTCCAGGTGAGTGACGAGTGCCAAACCTTTAGTACCACTGCTGTGGCTACAGTTCAGGTCGTGAAACCGCTTGCCAATTTTTACATCCTTACCCAAGCCCCGATGCAAGGTTTGCCCGTACAGCTCGAAAACGCCTCCATGAATGCGTGGTCTTATACGTGGTCTTTTGGCGATGGAAACGGTTCTTTTTTAGTCAATCCTACACATGCCTATGCGCAGCCAGGTCCATACGAAATCACGCTTATAGCCACTGATCAGAAAGGTTGTATCGACAGCATTTCAAAATGGATTCAAATTGCACCAGAGCGCTACATCTACTTACCCAATTCATTCACCCCCGATGGCGATGGACTCAATGAATATTTTTATGGCCGTTTTATTGGGCTCATGAGTGCACGATTCTATATCTATAACCGTTGGGGTGAAGAAGTCTTCTTTTCCGATCAGCTCAATTTTGTTTGGGATGCCAGTTATGAGGGTGTTCCTGTACAAGATGGCACCTATACATGGTATTTGATCTATGAAATCGAAAAAGGCATTTACGAGGACCTACACGGACACGTTAATGTGATCCGTTGATCCGCTCGAAGCCCGCATTTACAAGTGCTTACTCGTTTGAAATGATTTCAAAGAGCTCGTTGAGGTTCGGAGAAATGATGATCTCGATGCGGCGGTTTTTCGATTTGTCTGCAGGGTCAACTGGATGAAACTCACCACGACCCGCAGCCATCATTTGCGTAGGCGCCATATTGGAATTGGCCAGCATCAACTCTACTACTGCTGTGGCGCGCAATACGGACAATTCCCAATTGTTTCTCGGTGAAACACTGCTATTGAGTTTGTCGGTATCGGTGTGGCCTTCTACTACAATTTCGAGGTCGCGTTCGGTTTCGAGTACGCGGGCTAGTTCAACCAAGGCCTCTTTACCTTCATCTTCTACTTTTGTTGAGCCCGAATTGAAGAGGAGCTTGGCTTCTAAACTCACGTAAATTTTGCCGTTCTTTTGAACCACCGTTAAACCTTGATTTTCAAAGTTGCGGAGGGCATTGGCCACACGCGCTTTGAGCAATTGGATTTTTGCATCTTTTTTACGGATGGCTTCCTCGAGTTCATTTACGCGTTTTTCGCGCTCCTCTAGTAGGGCTTGTTTGGTTTTGAGTTCTTGCTCTAATTTCAATAGCGCATCCTCTTTGCGTTGGAGTTCTTTGGTTTTTTGTTCGAGTTCTGTCTGGAGGGTAGCTGTTTCTTTGGCGCTGAGGTTTTTGAGTTTGTCAAACGACGTTTCTAAGGTTTGGTACTGAGCCTCGAGCGTTTCAGTTTCGCGCTGTAAAAGGCGCATTTGATTTCCTAAATTGTTGGTGTCTCCGCGCAAGCGACTCACTTCTTTGGCTGCTAAATCGTATTTAGTTTGAAGGTCTTTGGAAAGCACTTCGTAGTCGCTGCTGCTCTTTTTATATTTTGCTAGTTCTTCACTACACGACTTTTCGCGTTCGAGTAGTTCGTTGTATTTTTTAGACGGTACACAGGCCGTAAACAACAAAGAGGCGATGAAGGAAAGGAAAAAGAAATTTTTCATGGATGCAGCTTTTTTTACAAAGTTGATTTTTTATCAGCTATTGAAATTGATTTTTTTCTGTTTTTATAAACACCAAATATTGTATAAAGTAACACATTAGG
>RDZL01000106.1 GCA_004295165.1 Flavobacteriia bacterium | reverse complement strand
AAAGAGTTGGACAAAGCAGGTATCGACCAAGCTTTATTGGCTAAATTAAAAGACGGTATGTCTAATCTTGCCGATAACGCTAAATCACTTGGTGCTATTTCTACAGCTGCCGGTGCAACTGACTCTTATGTGAAGAGCTTAGAAACTGCATCTGAAGGCTTAAACAAATTGACTGAGCAATATGCTTCATCAGCAAACGCTATTGCTGGTATCGCAGGTGAAGGTCAAGGAAACTTTGGTGCTGAAATGCAAAAATTAGGTCAAAACCTTGGCGCACTTAACAACGTTTACGAACTTCAATTGAAGTCTTCGCAAGACTACCTTGAAAGCATGCAACAAATGAGCAGCTTGCAAGAGAACATCAAATCAATTATGGCAGACCTATCAGCCTCTGCAAAAGATACGGCTTCTTACCGTGAAAACATGGCCATGTTGTCTCAAAATCTCACTGATTTGAACAACGTATATGGTAACATGTTGCGTGCGATGAGAGGTTAATCCCTTTCTTTAAGTATTTATTTAGTAGTAACAAATTAAAAATTAAAGAAAATGGCAGGTGGTAAGGAAACCCCAAGACAGAAGATGATCGGTCTCATGTACTTGGTATTGACTGCACTTCTTGCGTTGAACGTATCTAAACAAATTCTCGATGCTTTTGTAGCCATCGAAGATAATATTCAACGAGGAAGTATTACACAATATGAGCGCGGGCAAACTGCAAAAGGCTCTCTTATTGAAGAGCTCGGCAGTGTAACCAAAGACGAAGCTGGTCGCGCAAAAGCTGAAAAAATCAAGAAGTATCTTGGCATGATTGATAAAATTGACAAAAATGTTGGTGATTTTATCAAATATGTAGATGAGCTTAAAATTGAACTGATTGGTAAAGTTGAAGGTCCTGAAAAGGTCAAGACTGCCAAGATGAACGACAAAGAGAGCATTGTTTGGAAAAACTATGATCCAAAAGCGCCACTTCTTCCGGCTCGTTTGTATTTGCAAGCTATCGAAACAAAAGACAACTTTGACGTTCCTATGCACGAAATCGTAGGTTCTGAAATTTCTAAAATTGACCCAACTAAAAAGGGTAAGAAACTTTGGGAAATGTTCAAAGGGCTTCGTTCATCTATCGTAGAAACCGCTGGTAACTACAAAGAGGGTGAAAAAAATGTTTGGAAACTAAAAGTGAAAGAAATCAATGCATATGCTGATTTCCAAGACCTAGAGAAGCAAATCTTGAAAATGTTCAATGCACCTGGCAACAAGGTGAATCCTGAAGATTTAGAAGCACTCGTTTCTATTTATCAAGAACTTACAAAACAAGAGTTTGCTGATCACCACGAAGCTAAAAATATCCACTGGTTAGGTCGCACTTTTGACCACGCACCTTTGGTAGGGGCCTTGGCTTCTTTGAGCTCAATGCAGAACGAAATTTTGGCTGCACGTGCTAAAGCGGTTAACTTGTTAAAGTCAAAAGTGACAACTGGTGAATTCTCATTCAACAAAATTCAACAATTGGTAAGCGGTCCTGGCGTTGCTACAGCTGGTGAAGAAATTGAATTGCTCGTCACTATGGCTGCTTATGACTCTGACAAAAACCCTGGCGTCACGTCAAGTACTGGTAATGTTGAAATCAAGGAAGGTATCGGCCGCATCAAAATGAAAGCTGGCATGACCGACATGAAAGTAAACGGTACCGTTACCATTGTCAACAAATCTGGTGTTCCATACAAAAGAGATTGGGAGTGGAAAGTAGCCATTGTCAAAGCGCAAGGTTCTATCTCACTTCCCGAAATGAGCGTTTTATACAAAGGTTGGAATAACAAAGTTGTACCGGTAGTTGCTGGTGCGGTAAGTTCTTCAATTGCAGTAGACGGTGGAAGCGCAACTAAAGCTTCTTGGACCGACGCAGAAGGTAATAAGTACGATGGTTATTATGTAAATGTAACTGGTGCAGCTAAGTTTGTAACAATTACTTTGAACGGAAAAGACAAAGATGGCAAGTCTAAATCTTTCGGTAAATTCAAGTACAAAGTGAAACCTTTCCCTAAAGCACAGTTACAAGGAACAACCATCTCCAAAACGACTGGTTTCAAAGCGGTAGTTTCTCTCGGAGCTGATAGCCCTTTCACAGGCGTTGGTTTCACAGTAATTGGTGGATCAGTAATCGTTGGTAACGACGAAGTACCTTTCTCCGGTGACCGCGTACCTGCTTCTGCACTTGCAAAAGTGAAAGCTGGTAAGCGTGTTGCAGTTGAGGTAACCTACAAGAGAACTGGTGGGGGTGGACCTGAATCTGCCTCAGGATTTTTGAAGGTAATTCCTTAATTGGAAATTAAAATTAGAGATTATGAAAAATGTATTGTTGGTTTTTGTTAGTGTCCTGACACTCGCGATTCACGCACAAGATCGTCCGCAGCGCGGCCCTTACAACACACTTCCTGGTGGCGTTGTAGATGGTGTAGCGATTCAAGACGAAGTTCCGGTGCGTTCAAAAGTTGAGTACGAATATGTACGCGCTAGTGATGTTGCATGGCAAAAGCGTGTGTTCTCTCGCATAGATGCGCGTGAGACCATGAACCACGATATCTTTTTTCCATACGATGCTTTTGACGGCGATTTAGCTTCTGGTTCAACTTACCGTCCGAGCAACGCGAGTGAAATCGATGACCCAACCTGGAACAAAGATCAACGTCGTTGGTCACTCTGGACAGTCATTATGCGTCATATTTTTCTTGGCGACCTAACTGTTTATCGCGTAGCGAGTGAGTTTTATCCAGATGCAGAGGATGGTTACAGTTTAAAGTACCCAATTCAACGCCAAGGTCAAAACGATTATTTTGAAGTAAAGAAGTACCGCAAAGACGTTAACTCTTTAATGGCTTCAGGTGGTTTAGGTCCGAAATTGCGCATTTACCGTCCGCTTTCTGAGGATACAATGGATATCATCAAAACGGACCAAAGTTTGCAGGAATACCTTGATAGTTTGCGTTCTGATTCTGATTACGAAGAACTATTCGGCATCGATCAAAACAAACTACAAGAATGGTGGAACTTTGCATCTGTTAACTCTCTAGTTAGAAAAGATGCGATTTCAATGTTTGTTCCTTCAAATAACATCGTAGCTTATCACATCAGAGAAGACTGGTATTTCGACAAAGAACGATCTGTTCTAGACAAACGTATCATTGCTATTGCCC
>RDZL01000105.1 GCA_004295165.1 Flavobacteriia bacterium | reverse complement strand
GATCGTGAGCTCAGATGCAGGCGCAGATGCACGAAGTTCTTGGAGCAGCAACAATTCTTGAGGCCAATCTAGTGCACCAATTTTAAGTTTGACGGTCTGAAAACCAGCTGCAATTTTTTCAATGGCTTGCGCGCGCATGTCGGCAAGCGTGCCCATCCAAACCAAACCATTAATTGGCATACAGGATTCCTGGCGCGTAAATAGCGTATCGAATAAAATATTTTTTTCTGGAGCACGTATGCCCAGCAATAAAACTTCCAAGCCAAAGATAAACGAGGGAAAACCGCTCCATTTTACCATCGCTCCGCTAAACGAAGGATTTGTAAAAAAATCGCTTTGAGACCACTCCATTATGAAGGGCCTGACCTCAGCTAAAAATTCGAGGAGTTTGGATTCATATTGCTGATGGTCGCTATATTCTGGCGACAAACCTGGAATGATTGGGAATTCGGTCTGAACATGTGCGCCACTTGGCAATTCATAATTGAAAATCCAAGAGGGTTTGGTATGTAAAACGCCTCGGCTGGTACCAGCAGGCTTCTTGAAAATCAATTCGTGCAAAAATAAGTGTTCAGGCATGGTGGTAAGGTTCTCCTTTGAGGATGCTGAAAGCGCGATATAACTGTTCGAGAAAAATCATGCGCACCATCTGATGCGAGAAAGTCATGTTAGACAAGGACTGCTTGAATTGCGCGCGCTCGTAAACAGCCGGACTAAAGCCATAGGCTCCACCGATGACAAATACAAAAGAACCTGTGTGTTGCAATTGTTTTTGGGCTAACCATGCTGCAAAATCTACCGAACTGAACTGCTTTCCGTTTTCATCAAGCAGGATCAAAAAGTCAGTTGGATTGATTTTCGCTAGAATTTGAGCACCTTCTTTATCTTTGATTTGGGTCTGGGTAAGTGCCTTCGGATTTTTGATGTCTGGGAGTTCAATTCTTTCAAAGGAACAATAATGACCCAAGCGTTGTTGATAGCGCTGTTCGCCGACTTTGAGGTCCTCGAAAGCAGTTTTCCCAACGACTAAAAACCGAATTTTCATGCGCTATACCGCTACTACCCCTTTGAGTTCTGGTGCCGCCATTTTGAGCGCTTCTTCGAGACCACCTTTGATGGTCATTTGAGACATCGAGCAATCGCTACAAGAGCCCAATAAACGCACTTGCACTATGGCATCATCGGTGATATCGATGAGTTCCATATCGCCGCCATCGGCATGCAAAAAAGGCCTGAGCTGATCTAGAGCCACTAAAACTTTGCTGCGGAGTTCTTCTTTATTGTTTGTCATGCTTGGGTTTTGCGCGTTGCGTTAATGGCGTTTAATTCAGTTTCAAAGTTATGAACTAATTCTTCAAAAGCACTTGTTGTGGGCGTATTTTGCTGAAAAACAGCAGGTCTGCCGGCATCTCCAGCTTCGCATACACCCTGAACCAAAGGAATGCTGCCCAAGAATGGCACTTGCATACCCTGCGCTAAATTCTTGGCGCCATCGCGACCAAAAATATAGTATTTATTGTTGGGCAATTCTGCCGGTGTAAAATAGGCCATGTTTTCGACAATTCCGACGATGGGTACTTTAAAAGAATCCAGTCTAAACATTTGAATACCACGGCGCGCGTCGGCTAAAGCAACTTCTTGAGGTGTACTGACAATCACTACGCCGTCTAAAGGAACGGTTTGCATCAAAGACAAATGAATGTCGCTGGTACCTGGAGGAAGGTCAACGAGTAAGAAATCGAGTTCGCCCCAATACGCGTCGGTGAAAAGTTGGGTAAGTGCTTTGGAAGCCATCGGGCCTCTCCATACAACTGCGTCGTCTTGACTCGTGAAAAATCCGATCGATAAAATCTTGATGCCGTTGGACTCTATTGGCGCGATGAGCGATTGGCCATTGACGTCCGTCATCTGAGGACGATCGCCAACTAAATCGAACATGGTAGGCATTGAAGGTCCGTGGATATCGGCATCTACAATTCCGACGCGGTAACCTTTTTTTTTTTTTTTTCCTGCTAAATTGGCCGTAATTGTGGTCTTTCCAACGCCACCCTTACCCGAAGCAACCGCAATAATATGCTTGACGTCTGGCAAAATTTTTCTGCGGGCGGTACGGCTTTCTGCATCGAGACCTTGGATTCGACACTGCACTTGAATTTCTTGTCCAAATACGCGCTTTAAATTGAATTCAATGGCTTCTTGCATGCGCTTTCTTGCATGTAGAGCTGGATTTGAAATTTTAACGCCCACCTGAATAGTGTTGTCATTGATTTGCAGCTCTTCAATTAAATTGAGGCTCACTAAATCATTTTTAAGATCGGGCTCAGTTATTTTGCCTAAAACGGCAAGTACGTCTTCTCTTTTAATGTGCATTATTTGCTTTTAACGATTGAATGGAATGATACATGAAATCTACAACCCTTTTGGTGTCGCCTTGTTCGCGGTTCATGATTTCGTAATAATTTTCATGGATGCGCTTGACGCTGTAAATAAAAAACCGTGCATTTTTTTGTGCGACAAACTCGCCCTTTACAATTCTTCTGTAAATCAGGATATCATTGGTTTGCCTCACCATTTCAATCTCGAAGAAAGGATTGGGCTTGAGTAATTTGCGCTTGAATTCTGCAAAACGATAGGCGTAGTCACCGTAATCTTCGATCAAAAGGGTGAAATTGCGACCCACACTGAGTTTCCATTTGAACCCACCGATTTCGTATGCGACATTCGGTTTCATGGAGGTGCCAATTCCGGCACTCGCATTCGGCAACATGATGCGCGCAGATAAATCGTAGGCACTCAAATCTAATGCGCGGTATTGGATGTAGTCGTACGAACGCGTCTTGGCTTGCTCACAGCCGAGCACCAAAACGAATAAACAGAAAAAACTAAGCGTGCGCATGAGCACAAAGATACACTTGGTTTGTCTTTTTTTTACAATTTAGCAGTATGGAAAAACAAACTACATTTCTAGCAGGCCTCATGATCATGTTATCTATTGTATTTGGCGCCTTTGGAGCACATGCTTTAAAGGAGATACTAGAGCCTGCGCAATTAGCCACTTTTGAAGTCGGGGTGCGCTATCAAGGATTTTTATCAATGGGTGTTCTGTTCTTATCCTTAAGTAGCCAGCGCTTGGCTTTTCCGATGAAAGGCATTTTGTGGGCTATGCTCATTGGCATGTTTTTGTTTAGTTTCTCCA
>RDZL01000104.1 GCA_004295165.1 Flavobacteriia bacterium | reverse complement strand
AACAAGGAACTCAATATCCGTAACAAACGCGCGCGTTTTGAATTTCATCTCGATGAAGTTTTTCAAGCGGGTATGGTACTCACGGGCACCGAAATCAAGAGCATCCGTAACGGAAAAGCCAGTATACTAGAAGCTTACGGCTTCTATGAAAAAGGGGAGGTTTGGTTGCGCAATATGCACATCACCGCCTACGAAAATGGTTCTTTTTACAACCACAAGCCCAGAGCAGACCGCAAACTGCTTTTACAGCGCAAAGAAATCGTCCGCATAGAGAAGTTCTTGAAAACCAAAGGGCATACGCTGGTTCCCATCAAGATGTTTTTATCAGATAAAGGGTGGGTAAAGCTAGAAATCGCTTGCGCAACGGGTAAAAAACTTCATGACAAGCGCCAAGACCTAAAGGAGAAAGACGACAAACGCGAGATGGATCGCTTATTGAAGCGTTGATCCTGAACCCTTTGTAGGTAAATTACTAATCCTTAATGACTGGGTAACCAGGATATTTCTTTTTGTCAAAGACAAATTTAGCGTCGTCGATATCGGGGTTGGCCGTGAATTTAGTAACAACGTAAGTCATGGTGGTGCCGTCTTTGGCTTTCATGCTCGCTTTCAAGAGTTCGTTGCCCGTTTTAGAGATGTACAAAACAATGGTGTGGTATTCGGCTTTTGAAGGCACTTTAGGATAAAGGTTGATCACGTGAACAGCTTCTCCATTGAGTTTGTCTTCGTGGTCGTATTTGTTTTTGAAGCCGGTTTCCCAGATGGTCATGAGGCGCTTCGGATTGATTGATTCTTCGTCGTCGGCACTCGCATCGGACTCATAAACCGAGCGCTCGTCTTTGACGATTGTCCAGGTTTTGACACCGTTGCAGATCATGGTGTTGTCTCCGTAAGAAGCATAGAATTTATTGCCTTTGACCCAACCCTTGCCAATTTCGTTTTCATTGGTGCCGGTTGTGCTGTTTTTGACACTGGCATTGAATTCGATGTAGAAGGATTTCATGCCCTTCATTTTGGTCGATAATTTATCGAGGACTCCCTGTGCTTTTGCATCTTGCGCCATGGCATTGATGCTGAACAGACTTAAAACGAAAACGAGTAAAAAGCGCATAAATATAATTTTCTGTGCAAATATCATAAATTATGCCAAATCCACGAAATGTTTGGGGCAATCAATCGCTTGTTTACAAGTGATTCTTTAATCAATGACCACAATTTGGTGATTGCTGATCAATTGCGTGCTGTGTAATTGCAACAAATAGACACCAGCTTTTAAATTGGCATCGAGTTTGAGTTCAGCCCCGGCCATCCACCTGGCTACTTCTTTGCCCTTTTGATCCATTAAGCGCGCAAAATCTACTTCAGCACCATTCAATTGAAGCACCGCTCCCGGGCAGGCCGGATTCGGATAAACGCTGCGCTTGAGTGGCTTGACTTGTGCAATTGAAGCCATAGAGCCGATGTTAATATTATCTAGGTAAATGCAGTTGCCCCAATCTCCAATGTTTCTAAAGGCAATTTGTACATTTCCTTGATTGTAATAACTGCTCAGATCGACAGAATCTTTGCGCCATTGGTCATTAGTAGGAGTGAAAAAGCTTTGGTTATCAGGAGACGTTGCCAAGATTTCTCCTCCTTTGAAATACAGGACTTGCTCTGTTTCAAAGCAGTCCGTAGACACCACTACTTGTAGTGAATCGCTGTAGCCGCTGCCCCAACGCGCATAAGCCACATCGAAATACAAATAAGGCTGTGTGCTCAAGTAACTGGTTTCAATTGGCATGATGATGTCGTCGAAACTCCCTTGCGAATCGATGTCGTAGTTGTTGAAAACGGTGGCCTGACTTGAGTTGCCAAACCCACCAGCACTCGTCGAGAGGGTCCAGGTGCCGTTGCCGTTGTGGTCTTTGACACTCCAGCCATTGGGTAAAAACTGCTGCTGAAAATCTTCTTGGATACCTGGCTGAAAAGCAAACAAGGAGAGCTCCACGTAAAGCGAATCGGTGTCGGTGTGGCCAGTGCCATCCGTAACTTGTAAAATAGCGAGGTGCTGCCCTGGGTTTTGGAAATATACCGTTGGATTGCGCAAGGTAGAGGTGCTCGGGCTTCCTGTCGGAAAAGTCCATTGCCAAGTGGCGCCCTGATGACTCAAGAAGGAGTAGTCGTCGAAATAAAAGGAATCGATAAGGCAGACAGCTGTTTGTGATAGTTTGTCTACCGTTATGCGGGCAATGACCTCACTTGGGTTTTCTACTAGTTTGCTCTCGTAAATGCCTTTGCCGTAAGTAGCCAAGCGAATTTTTTGGTCGCGGTAAAACGGCTTGAGGATATTGCCATTGGTAAAGAGGGGCAAGCCGTTGTTTTCCAAAACAAAATCACTGGTATTGTTGCGGTAATAAACAGCGTAGTTGGTAGCTACGTAAATACCGCCATCGGTGCCTGCTATGTGCACCAAAGACTGCACTGATTCATTGTTGAGCAAACTGCTCGTGAGGTTCTGCCAGTTGGTGCCACCATTTGTACTCTTGAAAACCTTGAAGCCATTGGCGCCGCTCGGATACGCCAACCAAAGTTCTTGTGCGTTGGCGGGGTTGAGCGCCAATAGCATGCGGCTCGAGTTGCCGGCAGGAATGCTGAGCTGTGTCCAGGTGAGGCCGCTGTCGGTTGTTTTCCAGAGTTTGCCCGTGCTGCCGCTCGCCGCCTTCTGATTGAGGTAAATAATTTGCGGGTTATCTGAGGCAATTTCGATGTAATTGATGCGCTCATTTGGATTGGATCCAAAAGTTTGAACGAGCTCAAAAGACGCGCCTTTGTCATTGCTGCGGTACAATTGATTTGCTTTACCGGTGTAGGCGATCGCGTAGCAATTCGGATGAAACACAAGTTCTGTAGATTCTGCTGCCCAATAGCTTTCATTCGGGTCTATGCCAAAAGAAGCATTTTGAATGGCGCCGTCTAAAGTGGCCGGAAGCCGCTTGCCATCGATATCGGAATAATAAGTGAGTTTGTTGTCGCCCGGATTGACGTATCCTGTTGGTGCTTCTCCGCCACCCAATTCCAAAAAGTTGCCCGCACCATAATTTTCATGGTAGGCCAAATTGCCGTTGTGATACAAACCGCCAACCAATACATCTTCGTTCCAGCCGTTGTCCAGACCCCAGTAATCGGAGCCATGAACGCCAGACATATAAAAGTCGGGCTGCGTATTTACAAAATCAGTGCTATGGTAG
>RDZL01000103.1 GCA_004295165.1 Flavobacteriia bacterium | reverse complement strand
TAATTGAAGTGAACGCAATGGAAAACAAAGGTGTTTCCGATGCTGCTACTACTCAAAAATGGAAAGAAACGTCTGTAGCCAGTTTCAAAAAAGTACTCGAAGATCCAAAGAAAACCTATACCGCTGACGCACAGAACTTCATCAACGGACGCGCCGATTTCGTTTTCAATGCAGGTATTGTTGCCTACAACGCTAAAAAATACGAGGCTGCTGCCGACGCATTTTTAGCAGCACACGAAATCAAATCGTTTTTAGGCGAAGATTTCAAGGACGCAGAAGTGAACACTTCATTGGCTGCCAACTACGCAGTAGAAGACTACCTCGCCGCCAAAAAATACGATGAAGCATTGGCTTTTGCTGAAAGAATCTCCGAGGCCATGCCAAAAAACATCGATATCCTCATCAGCATGGTCAATATCAACCTGCAAAAAGGCGATGTAGCAGCTACAGAAAAATACATCAACAAAGCACTTGAACTCGATCCACAAAACAAGCAGCTTTACTACGTTCTCGGCACCAGCTACATGGACAAAAAAGAGAACGAAAAAGCAACTGCAGCGCTTCAAAAAGCCCTAGAAATTGATCCAGCTTACAACGAGGCACTTTACCAACTTGGCGCGCACCTCTACAACCTCGCTGTAGAAAAACGCAATGCCACCATTGAGCTCGATTACAAAGATCCAAAGGCCATTAAATTAGAAGCCGAAGCAATGGACCTCTTTAAGCAAGCGTTAGTACCTCTAGAAAAATACGTAGGTCAAAACCCAGACGACAAAGCCATCCTAGATATCTTGTACAAAACAAACATGAAACTAGGTAACATCGACAAAGCGCAAGAATACAAGAAACGCCTTGACGCGCTGAAAAACTAAAACCACTTTCCCCTTTGAAACTGCCCGCAAGTCGGGCAGTTTTTTTTTGAACGCATTGCACATTTTTACTACCTTTGGGATATGGAATTTGTACACCCTGAACGCTTATGGTTCCTTTTCTTGCTACTGATTCCTATCGTTATTCATCTTTTTCATTTCAGAAAACGCAAGACGCTCTTCTTTTCTTCTTTGCGCTTTATCCAATTCCTTGAAAAAGAGCAACAAAGCACCCGAAAACTCAAGCATTTATTGGTCTTACTGACGCGGCTTCTCGCGCTCATGGCCATTATTTTTGCTTTTGCGCAGCCTCAGGCACCAAAATCAGCGTCGCCAAATGCAGGCAAGCCTGCCCTACTCATTTACTTAGACAACTCCTTTTCGATGAGTGCCATTGGCACAGAGGGCTCGCTTTTCTCTGAAGGCAGAGAGCTGGCCAAAAGAATGCTCGGTCAAGTCAAGCCAGATACGCGCGTTTTGATTTGTAGCAATCAACTCAACCATTCCGAACAGCGCTTTCAGAGCAAAGCCGAAGCGCTGCGCTACCTAGACAAGCTGGATATCTATGCCATTAGTCGTTCGCTCAATGACGTCCTAACATGGCAGCAAAGACAGATCGAAAGACACCAAATTCAAAAAGAAAAACTCGGTCAGATTCAACAAATTTTCATCTCCGATTTCCAACAAAGCCAGGCCAAACTGAGCGCCCAAAAGCCGCAAGCCAACCAGTCATTCTACGCGTATCAGCTCAAGGCCCAACAAATCCAAAACGCCTACATCGATAGCATCTGGTTTGCCAAGCCCACCCATCAGCAACAAACCGAACAAACCCTTATGGTGCGGGTACAAAACTTTGGCGAGCAAGCCAAAAAACGCTTAGAGTTGCAAGTAAAAATTGGCAAACTCAAGCGCACCATGTTCTTGCAAATTGGAGCCAACAATAGTCAAATAGCGAGCTTCCCTTACAATGAAACCAACAAAGGTTTTGTACAGGGGCAAGTTCAGATCAACGACCAACAAATACATTTCGACGATACCTGGTATTTTTCTTACGAAGTACCGGAGCGCACCAACATCTACCTCATCGAAGAAGCGAGCTCCAGCCCGAATGTTGCCAGAGCTTATGCGGTAGAAGCACGCTACAACGTGCAAACCACCACCCCTGGCGAAGTTGCCTCCAACACCCTCGCCGAGGCAGACCTCATTGTGCTCAATGGCCTCGACGAAATCTCTAGTGGGCTGCGCGACGAACTCAGCACTGCCCACCAAAACGGACAGCGCATTTTGATCATCCCTGGCGAAAACATCCGCCGCAACGACTACCAACCCCTCCTTGCAGCACTTTCCTTGCCTGCACTTGGCGCCGTACAGACCAACGGACTCAATCTGCAGCGCATCAACGACGAAGATCCCTTTTTTAGAGGCGTATTCGAGAAAAAACAAGAGCGCTTGAACGTACCGCTGGTCAAAAAGGCCTACAGCATTCAAAACCAAGCCCAAAGCAGCGCTACGCCTTTACTCATCACACGCTCCGGACAAGCACTTTTCTTGCGAGCGAATACAACTGCGTTTCTCTTCACAACTGCCTTACAAAACGCTTTTGGAAGTTTGGTCAATCAATCTTTGTTCCCAACCATCTTATTGCGCTGTGGCGAATACGCGAGCGAGCGCTACCCCACCTACGCCATTTTGGGTAAAGATGCACAAATCAAGGTGCGCGCCAAGCACCAAGAAGAAGCTCCGTTGCGTTTTGTTTCCGAGCAAACTGAATTCATTGCCCAATACATCGCCTCGCCCAATCAATTGCGCATTCAAATTGGAGGGAGCGCTGCCTTGGAAAGACTGAAGGCAGGCATCTATGCACTCAAAGGCACTGATGTATTGGCACAGCTCGCGCTCAACAATAACCGCTCAGAATCAAAGCTCGAGTTGCTCGACCAAACTGCTTTACTCGAACTTTTAGAAACCAACGGCATAAAAAATTGTACTTTTAACCAAATCAAAGAAGGACAAAGCCTGACCGCTATTCAGCTCGAAGACACCCAAAGCTACTGGCGCTACTTTCTCGTTTTTGGACTCCTTTGTCTTTTGGCCGAACTCTCATTGTTAAAATGGTGGAAATGAAAATTCAACTCAACAACGCTACAATCCTAGACCCGCAATCTAGCTGGAACAACCAAACTTGTGATGTACTCATCGCCGATGGCCAAATTATCGAAATCGCTGCCAAACTTGCTCATCCAGATGCCCTACAAGTGAATTCACCCAATCTTTGCCTCACCACAGGATTGATAGACCTCAAAGCAGACTTCTGCGACCCAGGTCACGAGCACAAAGAAACAATTATCTCTGGCTTAGATGCGGCCAGTGCAGGCGGCTA
>RDZL01000102.1 GCA_004295165.1 Flavobacteriia bacterium | reverse complement strand
GAAAAACTGCTGCACCTATAGCAAAGGCCACTTTTACGTTCATCGGGATGCCTTTGCCAGCCGCATCTTCAGAGAAACCAAGTTTGGAAACCATCCAAGGTAAATTAGACGCAATCCAAGTGCCAATTCCGATAATAAGTGTTTGCAAAATAAACCCATAAGAACGTTGAGATTCAGGCAGTTTATCTGCGACGAGCGCGCGAAAGGGCTCCATACTGATGTTAATGGAGGCATCTAGCATCCAGAGGAAGCCAGCTGCCATCCAGAGTGTTGGAGAATACGGGACAAAGAAAAGCGCAAGTGAACTGAGAACGGCACCAATTAAAAAATAGGGTTTGCGGCGACCAAAGCGCAAAGACCAAGTTCGGTCCGAAAGAAAACCGATGATGGGCTGCACAATTAAGCCTGTAAGCGGAGCGGCGATCCATAAACCAGGGATTTCATCAGGTGTAGCGCCGAGCGTCTGAAAAATGCGCGACATATAGCCGCCTTGGAGCGCAAAACCAAATTGGATACCCATGAAGCCAAAGCTCATGTTCCAAATTTGCCAAAACGAAAGTGTAGGTTTAGTTTGCATGGCTAGAAATGGTCTAAGGATATTATTGAACGTAGACAGCGTAGCCCCATGGAGCGAGTGTCAGCGACTGCTTATCTTTTAAAGTCTCTTTTTTGTCTGTAAAGAGGTTTCTGTAGGTACCGGCAGCCGCAGTATTCAAGGATACTTTTTGAGCTTTTGCACTTAGATTGATCATGACCAAAACTTTAGATTCGCCTTGCTCACGCGTGTAAATCAACAAATCCTTTTGATCTTTAGTGCTCAGAAATTTGGGAGCTGTTTGTTGGGCACCTACGTACAAAGCAGGGTATTTCTGATGCATGTGTAGCAAACGGGTGTAGAAATCAACAAGATCCATTTTGTCCCAGTTGATAGTGTCTTTCTCGAAGAACTTCAAGCGGCGGTCCAAGGACGTTTCTTGACCGTTATAAACCAATGGCATACCTTGTATGGTAGCGGCCATTACGGCCATCGCAAAGCGTGCATCGCCCATGCGTTCCATTTCTGTACCATTCCAAGAGTTTTCGTCGTGATTAGAAGTAAAATTCATGTGAAAAGCACCAACAGGTAGCTGCATGCGCTCAAAATAAGCTTGCACATCGGCAGCGTTTTTCTTTCCTTTAGCTACATCGTTTAAAATGTGATGAAACTCCCAACCGTAGGTCATTTCAAAAGCAGAATAAAGTTCTTTGCCTTCTGCTTCAGCCAACATAAAGACAGGCTTGATTTGATCTAAAGCGGCGCGTGCGGAGTTCCAGAAGTCCATAGGCACCCATCCTGCGACGTCGCAGCGATAGCCATCAATATTGAAATCGCGGACCCAGTATTCCATACAAGAGATCATTTCTTTGCGCATTTGAGGGTTGTCGTAGTTCAAATCTGCGACATCCCACCAGTCTGTACCTATTGTTGGTTGCACTTTTCCGAGTGAATCTAGCGTATACCAATCTAATTTACCTTCTTCTATCCAAAGCGCATCTGGCGAAGTGTGGTTGGCCACCCAGTCGATGATGACTTTCATACCAAGGTTGTGTGCTGCATCGACTAAATGAGCAAAATCTTCGTGGGTACCGAACTCAGGATTAATGCCGCGGTAATCGCGCACAGCATAATAGCTACCCAAACTTCCTTTTCTGTTGAGCTCTCCGATTGGGTGAATAGGCATGAGCCATAGAATATCAACACCCATTGCCTTGAGGCGTGGCAAGTGTGTCTCAAAAGCGCTAAAAGTCCCCTCGGGGGTGAATTGGCGGATATTCACTTCGTAAATAGTAGCGTTTTGAACCCACTCCGGTGTTTTGAGCTGGGCAAATGCAACTAAAGAGAAAAATCCAAATAGGATGGATAAGGTTATTTTTTTCATGGCTTAAACGGTTTCTGTTTTAAGAATATATTTCAAATGGTATGCCACCAAGCCTTCTACGGGCTTTTGAATGATCGAGGCAATTTGGATTTGGAGTTCTGCTGCAGCTTGATACAATTCTTTCTCAAAAATTTTGGACAAAGAACCTACAAAATGAACTTCGGTGTTTTGGTAGTCGTCGTAGCAACAAACATGCACCTTCATAAAATGCTTAAAGCCATTGAATACCATTTCTGAGAAGAAAGGATGTGCTTTGTGCTTGGCAATGAACGGCATAAATGATGCAATAAAAACATTGGCGTTGGGCTCACGGTATACGCGATCAACGATGAGGTCTTTATCGAGTTGGTAGGTTGAAATGAAGTCTGCTTCAATTTCTGCTGGCAAATGATGGTATAAAAAAGAAGAGAGCAATTGCTTGCCAAAATAGCTGCCACTGCCTTCGTCTCCGAGCACATAGCCCAAAGCCGGAACTTCTTCAGATAAAGTAATGCCATCAAAATGACAAGAATTGCTTCCGGTGCCGATGATGCATGATATACCAGGCTTACCATTGTAAGTAGCATAAGCGCAGGCAAGTAAGTCGTGTTCTACTAAAATAGAAGCATTTGGGAAGATGCGGCGCAGGCCTTCTTCTACAATTTGATTGAGTTCTGGACTTGAACAACCAGCGCCATAAAAGTAAATACCTCTGATGCCAGCAGCTAAATCCATGATCTCTTTGTTTTTCTTCAACTCCGCCTCGATGATGTCGGCCGAATGAAAATATGGATTGAAGCCCATTGTTGAAAAAAAACTTTGGTTATTTTTGTTGTCTACTAATACCCAGTCGCTTTTGGTAGAACCACTTTCAATAATGAAATACATAGTGTGTTATAGAGTGAATGATAGCTTTGTGTCAATTTTACACTATCCAAATATATAGATAATACTTCATACGTGCAGCACAATCCCAAAAAAATCAATTCAGAACTCAATCCAAACGTATCTGTTGACTGCGTTATTTTCGGCTTTGACCTCGAACAACTTACTGTGCTGCTCATCGACCGCGGCGAGATTTCATCTGCATTTGGCCCTCGAATGGCCCTACCAGGCAACCTCATCTACGACAACGAAAACCTCGACATGGCCGCCAACCGCGTCCTAGACGAACTCACTGGCCTCAACAATATTTATTTAGAGCAAGTTGGTGCCTTCGGCGACCCCGACCGCATCCACAAAGAGTCCGACAGAGAATGGCTCAAAAGCATCCGCGCCGAACCTGAAGCAAGGGTCATTACCGTTGCTTATTACACTTTGGTTACTATGTCTCAATACAAACCACAGGCGTCTTCGTTTG
>RDZL01000101.1 GCA_004295165.1 Flavobacteriia bacterium | reverse complement strand
CTGCTGACCCGCCCAAAATTATAGCTTAGGCTGCCCCAAATGGCAGTACTTTTTCTACTTCGATCAATTGGGGCAGCAAATGCAAGTGGGCCGCACATGCCTACACAATGAAGGGTAGCTTGAAGGCCAATAACAAATCCGATCAGGGTTGTAAAAATCATTTACGCAAGAAAGTGGTCTGCTGAAGATAAGTTTTCCCTTTGATTTGGTACCGTATATCAATCGTATAGTTCCCTTTCTTAAGTTGTGCAATAGGAAAGCTACTGCCCGCTTCGAGGTCTAATTCTAAGTCACTGTTTTTGTCGTTGTAGCACATAAAAGAGGCATGGAGTTTTTGAACAGCAACGCCCGTTTTTGATTGGAAGTGTAAATTCCCTTTTTGAGCATAGAAGTGAACAGGAAAACCGGCGTCTTGTGCACGCTTTTTGGCGTCCATGTCAGCGTCAATAGTTTGTTCTTGCTCGTAGTAGTCTTCTGCAATCAATTCAGAAGATTCATTGGTGATGACAACTACCATATAGCCTATAAAGACTACAAAGGTGATCATGGCAATTATTACTGCGTTTCTAAAATTCATTTCTTAAAGTATTGGTCCAAAAAATTTTGTTTTGACTGTTTGAATTTTTTTACCGTTCCCGTAGATCACTACCTTGATTTTCTTGCTGCCATTTCCGATATAGCTTCTAGGGTAGCGGATGATCAAGCGTTCTTTGAGTTCTGTTTCTGGTCTGAGCACTAAGTGCGCTTTTACAGTTTTGATCTCTCCGTGGTGGTTTTCTAAACCAAAATGAATTCGAAAAGATCGATGGGTTTTGTTTAATAAATTGACTTCGTATATATTCGTGATATGTCCGAGTTCATCCATTTGGTATGTCGAACCACGTTGTCTGATTAAAGTCGTTTGAAAGTCTTTGCGTGTAGCAATCAATACAATCAGGGTTACAAATAGTGCCAATAGCAATATTGAATAAGCTTTGACGCGTCGGGTCCATTGAAAAGATTTTCTCGTCTTGATGCCTTCTTCAGACACAAAGCGCACCAGTCCTTTATCTTGTCCTACGGCATCCATCATGTGGTCGCAGGCGTCGATACAGGCAGTGCAATTGGTGCACTCAAGTTGTGTTCCATTTCGGATGTCAATTCCCGTTGGGCATACTTGTACACAATGCAAACAATCGATACAATCTCCTTTTTGCGCCAGGGCCCTGTCTTCTCCTTTTTTGATTTTAGCACGGTTTTCGCCCCTCACGTGGTCATAAGCCACTACCATTGAATTTTGGTCGAGTAAGACGCCCTGCAAACGGCCATATGGGCAAATAGTGGTACATACTTGTTCTCTAAGAAAGGCGAATACACCATAAAATGCGTACGTAAATATGACGATGGCTACAAAGCCGCCGAGGTGCTTGCCAAGCGGATCTGTTTGGATGTGCCAGAGTTCATCAGAACCAATGATATAGGCTAGAAAGGTATTGGCAATTAAAAAGGATAGGAACCAAAAAATGACATGTTTACTGGTTTTTTTGAAGATTTTTTCAGCTGACCAGGGTGCTTTGTCAAGTAAGCGTTGGGCTGGGGCGTCACCCTCAATGAAGTACTCAATGCGCCTAAATAGCATTTCCATAAAAATGGTTTGAGGACAAACCCAACCGCAGAAAATGCGTCCATAAATAATGGTAAATAGGATGACAAATACAACCGCTAGGATCAAAAGTACGGCCAAGATATACATGTCTTGAGGCCAAAAAACCTGACCAAATATAACAAACTTGCGTTCGATCAAATTGAGCATGAGTAAAGGCTCTCCTTTGATGCGAAGGTGAGGCCCGGCGAATAAAAAGCCGAGCATCAGATAACTGACTAATTTTCTCTTGTTGTAGAGTGAACCTGCTGGTTTTTTAGGAAAGATCCAAACGCGTTTCCCTTTTTCATTCACCGTTGCAATCCGATCGCGGAAGGCTTCATTGTACTCACTCATGGCGTTGCATTTAATTATTTTTCGACGATGCTTCCTTGTGGAGCCAATCCTTTTACTGCAGGTAAAGAAAGTACATAAGACGCTACTTGCTGGATCTGAACCGGATTGAATTTAGAGGAGTGCTCAGGCATGCCATTTGCCGTACCATTCTTCACAGTTTTGAAGACGTCTTTGATGTCATATCCGTAGATCCAAGTGTTGTCGGTAAGATTCGGTCCAATTTCACCTTCGCCCTTCGTTTTGTGACACGCCACACAATTGGCAGCAAAAATACCTGCTCCTGCGGACAGGTCACTTGCATCAGTAAGTAGCGTAGCACTAGTTTCATCGACGTTCATGGCCATTTTATTCAGATAAGCTTGCACTTCTTTTTCGGCGACTTTTATCTCTTTGTCATAGGCTTTGATTTGCAAATCAGAAACACCCAGGATGTGGTAATTGATCAGATAGATAAATGAAAATACAATCGTGGCGTAAAAGCCCCATACCCACCAAGGAGGCAAGTTGTTGTCGAGTTCTTGAATGCCGTCGTATTCGTGCTCCATTAGAATTTTGTGCTCTTCTTCAATTGGCACAGCGTCGGTCAGTACCTGATTGACTTTTTTAAGAGAGACCAATGCGGGTACTTCTTCGATTTTTTCGGCTTTTGGCCTGACCATACTGATCATTTGACCAAATAAATGACGCAAATACAATACGACCACCAAAAGAATGATGTCAATGACAAGCAAGGCCAAGAGGTCGGTAGTGTTGACCAAGAGCCATGGTCCGTCTTTTTCGCCTTCACCTGGGCCTATATAGTTGAGCGCGTGGGCATTGTTGCTCATTAGTAAGGAACCGGTGGTAATGATAAGGATGAGGCTATTGGTATTTTTTGAAATTTCTTTCAATTTATTTTTAAAATAATCGGATTTCATGAGGGTCATGAGCGTACCAGCCATCACGATAATCGCGATAATTAAAATCACCGTGAGGACCATTAACCAATTGAAAATGGATAAGTTGCCTTTGTAATCTGTCGCTTTAATGGGTTCTATCACCGCCGAGCTATCCTTGACAACTGCGCCATCTTCAGTCGGCGCCACATAACTATCGATGTAGCTAAAAACGGCGTCAATTTCTTCATTACTCAAGGCTTGAGCAGGCATTGCAGTAGGACTAAAAGTAGATATTTCTTTTGCTAGCGTGCTTTTCCCTGATCCTATTAATTCAGTTGAGTTTTGCACCCATTTATATAAGAGTTCTCCTTCGCTGGCATTAGTCCATTTTTGTTTGACGCCTTGGAGTTTTGGACCAG
>RDZL01000100.1 GCA_004295165.1 Flavobacteriia bacterium | reverse complement strand
GTTTTCACAATGCCCCTTTTAATGAGCTTGCGAATAATAAACGGCTTGAACAATTCGGCAGCCATGGATTTTGGCAAACCTCAAACTCTACGAGTGTGGTTTGCCAAAATCCATGGCTGCCGAATTGTTCAAGCCGTTTATTATTCGCAAGCTCATTGAAAGGGGCATTGTGAAAACGGTAAAGAGCGCCAAAAAACTCGTTGACCGCCGTGATCCGGTGATCTGGGATATTCTCGAAAATATCCTCAAAGGTCACCCGGTGATGCTCAACCGCGCCCCAACCCTTCACCGTTTGGGTATCCAAGCGTTCCAACCAAAATTGATCGAAGGAAAAGCGATTCGTTTGCACCCACTCGTTACCACGGCCTTCAACGCCGACTTCGATGGTGACCAAATGGCGGTTCACTTACCACTTGGCAATGCCGCAATTTTAGAGGCACAAATGCTCATGTTGGCTTCGCACAACATCCTCAACCCTGCTAACGGCGCGCCGATCGCGGTACCGTCTCAGGATATGGTCTTGGGTTTATATTACATCACAAAAGGAAAACGCACTACCGAAACGGAAATCGTTAAGGGTGAAGGTGGTATTTTCTACTCTCCAGAAGAAGTAATCATTGCCTACAACGAGAATAAACTTGATTTGCATGCGCACATCAAAGTTAAAACTTACGATTTAGGTGAAGATGGCCAACCAACCCTCATGATGGTGGAAACCACATGTGGACGCGTGATGTTCAACAACAAAGTTCCACTTCAAGTAGGATTTATCAATGATGTCATGACCAAAAAAGCGTTGCGCGACATCATCGGCGAAGTCTTAAAAGTTTGTGGTACGTCAAGAACTGCACAATTCCTAGATGATATCAAGCAACTTGGTTACGAGATGGCCTTCAGAGGCGGTCTATCGTTCAACCTAGACGATATCATCATTCCTAAAGAAAAAGAAACACTCGTAGCGAAGGCAGAAACCGACGTGAAAGAAGTCATGGTGAATTACAACATGGGTCTGATCACCAACAACGAGCGTTACAACCAAATTATTGATATCTGGACGCACACTAACTCGCGCCTGACACATACACTCATGGAACAACTCAAGACAGACCGTCAAGGGTTCAACTCCATCTACATGATGTACGATTCAGGAGCCCGTGGTTCGAAAGAGCAAATTCGCCAGTTATCAGGTATGCGTGGTCTAATGGCCAAGCCGCAAAAATCTGGTGCATCTGTACAAGAAATTATCGAGAACCCGATCTTGTCTAACTTTAAAGAAGGACTTTCGATTCTTGAGTACTTTATTTCTACCCACGGTGCCCGTAAAGGTTTGGCGGATACCGCCCTCAAAACTGCCGATGCAGGTTACCTTACGCGTCGTTTGGTCGATGTAGCACAAGATGTGGTCATCAACTCCAACGACTGTGGTACCCTCCGTGGTATTGTAGCTACGGCATTGAAGAAAAACGATGAAGTTGTAGAGCCTTTGTACGATCGTGTCCTCGGCCGCACATCTGTTCACGACGTCTACATGCCAGAATCAGATCAAATCATTGTTCATGCAGGAGAGATCATTACAGAAGATGTCGCTAAAACAATTGAAAAAGCAGGCATCGAAGAAGTAGAAATTCGTTCTGTATTGACTTGTGAAATGCGTAGAGGGGTTTGTTCAAAATGCTACGGACGCAACCTATCAAATCACCGCTTGGCTCAAATCGGGGACGCCGTTGGTGTTGTCGCTGCACAGTCTATTGGTGAACCTGGTACACAGCTTACACTTCGTACATTCCACGTTGGTGGTACGGCATCTAACATTGCCGATATTTCCGACCTCAAAGCAAAAGCAAACGGTAAATTAGAAATCGACGAAATCCGCACCATCGAACGCAAAAATGCTGATGGTACAGAGCGCGTAATTGTAGTAGGTCGTTCAGCCGAATTGCGCATTACCGATGAGAAAACAGGTATTGTTGTCATGACAGCAAACGTTCCTTATGGTTCTGACTTAATGGTTAAAAACAACACCAAAATCAAAAAAGGTGATGTCATCTGTAAGTGGGATCCATACAATGCCCTTATCATTGGCGAAGTCGCTGGTAAAGTTGTCTTCGATGGCATCGTCGAAAACATTACTTACCGCGAAGAAGTCGATGAGCAAACAGGCTTTACCGAAAAAGTAATTATCGAATCACGCGACAAGAAAAAGTCACCTGCAATTCACATCATCGATCCAAAAACAAAAGAAGTGCTCCGCGAATATTCTATTCCGGTCAATGCGCACATCTCTGTTGCAGAAGGTGACAAAATTGTAGCTGGAGACATCCTCGTTAAAATCCCGCGTTCAGCAGGTAAAACAGGGGATATCACCGGTGGTTTACCACGTGTAACTGAATTATTCGAAGCGAGAAACCCATCGAATCCAGCTGTAGTTTCAGAAATTGATGGTACGGCTACTTACGGAACAGTTAAACGCGGTAACCGTGAAATCGTCATCACTTCTAAACTCGGCGAAGTACGCAAGTATTTAGTGCCACTTTCTAAGCATATCTTGGTTCAGCAAAACGACTACGTTCGTGCAGGCCAACCGCTATCAGATGGCGCCATTACACCAAACGACATCCTCAACATTGAAGGTCCGACCAAAGTACAAGAGTACATCGTCAACGAAATTCAAGAGGTATATCGTTTACAGGGTGTAAAAATCAACGACAAGCACTTTGAAGTTATTGTACGTCAAATGATGTTGAAAGCTGAAATCATTGAGTCTGGCGATACGCGCTTCCTCGAAGGTCAAAGCGTTCACAAAGCAGACATCATGGAAGCGAACGACGAATTATACGGTCAAATGTTTGTGATTGACGCTGGTGATTCTACAGAATTGCACAAAGGTCAATTGGTAAGCGTACGTCGTTTGCGCGATGAAAACTCACGCTTGAAGCGCGAAGACAAACAGCTCATCGAAGCACGCGAAGCCATGCCAGCAACTTCAACTCCGTTGTTGCAAGGTATCACCCGCGCTTCCCTACAAACGCAGTCATTCATTTCTGCAGCATCGTTCCAAGAGACAACGAAAGTCCTCAACGAAGCTGCGATCTCAGGAAAAGAAGACCACTTGTTGGGCTTGAAAGAAAACGTTATTGTTGGTCACCTCATTCCGGCTGGAACAGGTGTACGCAACTTCCAAAACCTCATCGTTGGCTCGAAAGAAGCCTATGAAGAATTGGTGGAACAAGCACAATAATCCAACTCACCACACGCAAAAGGGCGGCCATTTGGCCGCCCTTTTTTT
>RDZL01000099.1 GCA_004295165.1 Flavobacteriia bacterium | reverse complement strand
GTGTGTAGAGTAAGGTTGGAAGATCAGCTTGAAAGTGGTTGATCCCTGCAACTTCCGGAATAAAGGTTGAATTCGGATTTACCCACGTGCAGGCGATGTGAAGTTGGGGTAATTCTTCATAGGAAGTTTCGAGAGGGGTGCCTTTTTGCTCACTTCCCGTATATTTATTGATGTTGTCTTGGTTGGCGTAATATACTTTGGGTGCATTTGCGCCACAAACCCATTGCCAACTGAGGTGATTGCTCGCCGCATCGGCGTCGCAGAGCTGCCCAAAAAACCATTTGGCAGCCGTACGCCAATGTGCACCGTAATGGTTGCAGACGAGTGCAGCCAAATACATGCGCAGGTGGTTGTGCATGTAACCTGTGTCTTTGAGCTCGCGCAGCGCCTCGTCAATGGCCTGAATACCGGTATTGGCCTCTAGAATGGCCGCAGGCAGTTGTTGGTCGTTGTGGATATAATGTTGTGGAGCACGCGCTTCAAGTTGTGGGTCGTGGTGCTGCCAAACTCTTTGCGAATGGTCTCGCCAACAAAGTTCCATCAGAAAAGCTTCCATTTCATACAATGAAAAGCCCCTTTGGCGCAAGCGTTCATAAATTTGGCGCGTGGAGATGACGCCGCGCGAAATATATGGAGACAACTTGGAAACGTTCCCATTTTGGTAATTGCGTGACTTTCCATAGCGAATTGGATCGAACTGATCAATGAGCGCATAGATTTCGACAATGGAAAGCAAGGGCATCATACGCGCAAGCTAGAAATACCGCCGTCTACATGCAAAATTTGTCCGCTGATCCAAGATGCATTGGCGCTCAGTAAAAAGGCTGCCATTGCGGCGATATCAGCGGGCTCACCCACACGTTTGAGCGGATGCCTGGCTCCGTTGGCTTCTTTTTTAGCGTCGGAGTTGAGCAGGTTTTCAGCGAGTGGGGTGTTGGTGAGTGAAGGTGCAATGGCATTCACGCGAATTTTAGGTGCAAATTCTGCAGCGAGTGCGCGTGTGAGGCCTTCAATAGCACCTTTTGAGGCAGAAACCAAACTATGAAACGGCAAGCCTTGCTGAACTGCTACTGTCGAAAAGAGCACTACGGATGCTTGTGCGCTTTTTTTAAGTGACGGAAGCGCTGTTTGAATGCTTTGAATGGCACCCAAAACCTGGAGTTGGTAATCGGCTTGAAAATCTGCAGAACCAAATCTGTTGAATGGTTTCAGCGAAATAGTACCCGGGCAATAAACCAATCCGTCTAAAATATCGGGAAATTGAAGCGCAGTAGGTTCCAAGACATTGTAATGCACCCAAGTTAAATTCGGATGCGTAAATGTAGGACTGGTGTTTGCATAGGTGGCAAAAACGTGGTGGCCTGCTTCGAGTAGTTGGTTGGCTAGGGCAAATCCGATGCCTTTCGATGCGCCAATAATAGCGATAATTTTAGTTTCCATGTTTTTGTAACAAATTTGCACTACCTTGGTTTAGAATTGTTAAAAAAATCAAGATGAATTTCCTCAAACACCACTTCGCAACCTTCCTTATCTGTGCAGCAGTCATTATTACCGGCCTCATTTTAGGAAAGTCTTATATGTCAAAAGGCAAGCCCGACGACACCGTTTCGGTTATTGGTTTGGGGGAAGAATCCTTTGATTCAGATCTGATTGTTTGGCGCGCTTCTTTTTCTCGCAGAAGTATGGAGCTCAAAGACGCATATGCCCAACTCAATGCAGATATTCGAAAAGTAAAATCTTACCTCAAATCTCGCGGAATTTCAGACGAAGAAATGGTATTTGAGGCAGCGGATATTTCCAAAGAATGGAGCAATATCTACGACGATGAAGGCAATGTCCGCCAAACGATTTTCGACGGTTATTCGCTCAATCAGAGTGTCAAAGTAAGCTCTAAAAAAGTAAACGTTGTTGAACAAACTTCGCGTCAGGTTTCTGAACTGATAGACGCAGGTATCGAACTCAATTCATATGCGCCAGAATATTACTACACGAAGTTGGCGCAATTGAAGCTCAAAATGATTGAGGCGGCTACCAAAGATGCACATGAACGCGCGGCCAAAATAGCCGAAAATGGCGGTGGTAGTTTAGGTAAACTGATGTTTGCCGACATGGGAGTATTTCAAATTACAGCGGAGAACTCTTCTGAAGAGTACGAGTGGGGAGGAAGCTTCAATACGAGTTCTCGCCGCAAAACGGCGAGCGTCACGATCCGCTTGAAATATGAAATTGATTAGATAAACTGATTTTTATCGAGCTGTAGCCACTCTAAGGTCGCATTGCAGAAAATATCTTCCTTGACTTCAGTACTTAAGCTGCTGTCTTCAATGAACTGACCAATTTCTAAATCGCCAAGCGGGAAGGGGTAGTCACTGCCTAGGCAAACCCGTTTGGAACCCTGCATTTTAAGAATGTATTCGAGTGCATCGATGTCGTGTGTAATGCTATCTACCCAGAATTTTCCTAAATAAGTACGCGGGTTGTGCGGGTTGTCTATGGCCACTAAATCTGGGCGGCAATTGAAGCCGTGCTCGATGCGTCCAAGCGTTGGCAGAAACGAGCCGCCTGCATGTGAGAAGCAAACGCGTAAATTGGGTAGGCGTTCCAAGACGCCGCCAAAAATCAGTGAACAAGCTGCACGCGAGGTTTCTGCTGGCATGCCAACCAACCAAGGTAACCAGTATTTTTTCATGCTGTCAAAGCCCATCATTTGCCAAGGGTGGATCATGACTGCCATGCCAAGGCGTTCGCAGGCCTCAAAAATTGGAAAGAACTTGTCTTCTGATAAATTTTCGTCGTTGATATTAGAACCAATTTGAATCCCGACATGGCCTATTGATTTGGCGCGTTCGAGTTCTAAAATAGCGGCTTCGGCATCTTGCATAGGTATAGTTGCCAGGCCGATATAGTTTTTAGGATAGCGTTGTACGAGTTCGGCGATATGGTCGTTGAGAAATTGAGATAACTCTAGCGCGTCGGCCGTTTTGGCCCAATAAGAGAACATGACCGGGATCGTGCAAACGACCTGAACTTGTGTATGAAAGGGTTTGTATTCTTCAATGCGCAGTGGTGCATCCCAACAATTTTCCACGATGCGTCTAAAAAATTGCCCGCCTTGCATCATGTTGGCGCTGCCATCGGTATTGGGTTCGAGGTGAATGAATTTGCCGTAACCAAATTTTTGCGTCCAATTGGGGATATTCAGATTACATTGAATATGAGAATTGGGAACTGGAAAAATAGTTAAAAATTCTTTCAAAATTACAAAAAATTCTAGACTTATTGATAAAATTGATGCGA
>RDZL01000098.1 GCA_004295165.1 Flavobacteriia bacterium | reverse complement strand
GGTCCCTTGGATAGCAGCTAGTTCTTGTGCGCTGATGTTTTCTTTTTGAGCGATGGTGCGTACGAGCGGCGAATAGAAACGGTCTGAAGTACCTTTTGCAATTGGTGCGTTTGTATTGGCTGGTGCGCTGCTGGTCGATTCTACAACTGGCGCGGCAGCTGGTGCTGGTGCGTTAGTTGCTGGGGCAGCGTCTGCAACACCTCCACCATCAGTAGATAAAATAGCGATGACGTCACCTACTTGTGCAACTTGGTCTTTTTCAAATAAGATTTGTACCAAGGTGCCCGCTGCTTCTGAAGGCAGTTCGTTATCTACTTTGTCTGTGGCAACTTCAACGAGTGGTTCGTCCATGGCAACTGAATCGCCAATGTTTTTGAGCCAATTGGTAATGGTTGCTTCTGTAACGCTTTCTCCCATTTTGGGTAGACGAATTTCTATTTGTGCCATGTGTTGAAAATTGATGTCGTTGATTTGCCTGCAAAATTAAGCAAATTCAGACAATTATTAGTGCGGTTCGTTGTCTAGCTGCCCGAGTTGCTTCCAGACCGATGTGAGGTCGTGCCACGGGGTGTAGGATTTGGTATATATAAATGCTTGTAGTTCAGTTGGTTGTTCCTTGTTTAATTTGGGTTGCAGGATGCAAAGTTTGCCTTTTCTTATGGCGTCAGTATGAGGCTTTACCCCAACAAAAGAATAGCGCCCGAGTAAAACCTGACAAATATTTTTAACGAAGCGTTTTGGTTTTTGAAAATACCAAAAAATGAGTGGCGTCAAAAGCAAGAAAATACTGGCTAAAATGAGGTCGAGCAGGCGCTTGATGCGTTTGTTTGCCGGCAATTGAAGGGCGTCAAAATGAATGTTGTAGTAGGCGCCTGCCTGATCGATAGAAGAACTGCCAATCAGGTAACTTGCGTTGGGCTGGGCAATTTTGTATTCGAGGTCTAGGGTGGCGGTATCGGCCATGTACTGAATGATCTTGGAGGCGCCGACATCTTGGGCCGAGAATATCATTTCGTTGAGCTGGTGCACCCGGATGATATCTTCGAGTTGCTCGCTGGCATTTTCGGGGAGTGCGCTCACCGAAATTTGATGGATTTGTTCAATTTCGGGATACGTTGCTTGGAGCAAACCGGCAATGCGCTCAAATTCTTCGGGGTTGGCTACAATGCCGAAGCGCTTTTTGGGGAGTTTGCCGAAATCGATGCGGCCTTTGGTGAGGAGTTCTTTTGCAGATCGGGTGAGGTAAAAGGTTGCCAAAAAACCTACGGCGCCCAGAAGAATAAAAAGCCTTGAAAACTGCCATTCTTTCGGAAACAATGCATAAGCGACAAGAATCGTGATGGTGCCCAAAAAAGTGCTTTTCCAAATTTGCTGTACACGTGTGCCGCGGTCGTAAAGTCCGAAAATCCAGGTGCTAAAAACCCAAATCGAAACATATGCAGGGCTGAGCCAAGTGTAAGCCCATTCGGGGAATTGAATTTGGTGTTGCTGCCATTGTTGGGCCAGTAAATACAACAAACCATAAGAAATGGAGGCATCGATAAGTGGCCAACTCAAGCGCGAAACAACGCGCTTGCCAATAGAGGCACTGGCACGCAAGTAAATCGCCATGTGAATGGCAAGCGAGAAGATGCTTGCGTAGCGTGCAGAAAAGTGCTTTTTGGCAAAGATGACCATCGCGTTATAAAACACAAACACGTAGTTCAAAGAACCCTTTTTGGTACTTTCCCCTTTGTAATGAATGATTTTTGTTTCAGGAAAATAGACATTGCTGTAGCCCCCTAGCTGAATGCGATAAGACAAATCGATGTCTTCGCCGTACATGAAGAAGGCTTCGTCTAGCAAACCAACTTTGTCGAGCGTTTCGCTGCGCATCAGCATAAAAGCGCCACTCAAAACATCTACTTCGTGAATTTGGTGTTCGTCTAGAAAACCTAAGTGATACGTTCCAAATTTTTTGCTTTTTGGAAACAACTTTGAGAGCCCAAATATTTTATAAAACGATACTGCCGGTGTGGGGAGGCCGCGCTTAGATTCTGGTAAAAAGCGTCCTTTTCCATCGAGCATGCGCACGCCCAAGCCACCGGTGTTGGGGTGTGCATCCATGTAGGCGACGCATTTGTCAAAGGTGTCTTGCTCTACAACGGTGTCGGGGTTGAGCAGCAAAACGTAACGGGCTGTGCTGAGATGGATGGCTTGGTTGTTGGCCTTTGAAAAGCCCACATTTTCGGTATTGGCGACGAGCCGAACGGTCGGAAATTTTTCTTTCACCAAAGCTACCGAACCGTCGACGCTGTTGTTGTCCACAACGAATACCTCGATGCGCAAGTGTTGGCTAGCAGCAAAAACACTATTCAAACACTGCTCGAGAAAGTTCACTACGTTGTAGTTGACAATCACGACGCTGAGGTCAAAGTTGTTTGTGTTGGTCATTTTTGAGCGATGCAAGAGATTTCAATCGTTACATCAAGGGGTAGACGCGAAACCTGAACCGTTTGGCGTGCGGGTGCAGTACCCTTAAAATAAGCGGCATAGACCTGATTCATGGCTTGAAATTCATTGAGGTCTTTCATAAAAATACTGACCATTACGACGTCGTCTGCGTTAAAGCCAGCTTCATGCAGCAAGGCGTCGATGTTTTGGAGCACGCGCGTAGTGGCCATTTCGATGTTGTCTAGCTCGAGTAAGCCAGTTCCCGGATTCAGTGGAATTTGACCGCTAATGTAAAGGGTGTCGCCTTTTAAAATCGCTTGGCTGTAGGGGCCAACCGGTGCTGGTGCGTTGGGAATTTGAATGGGTTTTTTAGCTGCTGACATGCCGAGTCTTTGAATTTACTACTTTTGCAAAGTAACAAAAAACAAGCTACGTGAGGGTTCTTTTGATCGATTTTTATGACTCCTTTACGTTCAATCTTGCCCATTACCTCGAGGCAATGGACCTCCAATTGAACGTCGTGCGCTACGATCAGCTTTCACCAGAGACACTTCAGGCAGCAGACGCCATCATTTTATCACCAGGCCCAGGGCTGCCCAATGAAAAAGCAGGTCTGAGCACGCTTTTGGATCATTTTGTGGGCCGTACACCAATTTTGGGAGTCTGTTTGGGAATGCAAGCCCTCGTGGAGCACCTCGGCGGCAGCTTGATCAACCAAGCACAAGTCAAACATGGTGTGCAGGAAACAATCGACATCAAGAGTCATGATGGCTTGTTTCGGGACTTGCCCAAGCGTGTGGAGGTGGGTTTGTATCATTCGTGGAAAGTGGAGTGTCCTGAAAATTGGCTTACTGCGCACACTGACGCTGGGGTTCCGATGGCGCTGGAAAGGCCGGAAAT
>RDZL01000097.1:3367-6125 GCA_004295165.1 Flavobacteriia bacterium | reverse complement strand
GCGGTGTTGGCACCTTACCAAATGCTGGATTTGCTGCCGCAAAAAATAGCATCATGCTCACCTACCAAGACATCAACCCTTCCTTAGGAGGCCAAATTCAATACCAAACTTTGGGCACAGCGCCCAATAGAAAATTTGTTGTTCTCTATAAAAACATCATGATGTTCAGTTGTACTTCACAGTGCAACTACATGGCAATCGTCATGTATGAAACCTCAAATATCTTCGAATTACACATCGGAAACAAACCAATTTGTGCTGGCTGGAATGGTGGCTTGGCCATCCAGGGTTCTGAGAACAACATGCCTATGCCTACAGCTCACATTACGCCAGGCAGAAACAACACAGTTTGGGGTGCCAACCAAGATGGCCGCAGGTTCTTGCCTACCTCGCCAAGCAACACCGCTTCTTACACCATGTCACAAATTCCTTATGTCATGGTCAATAGCCCTGGTAGCAATTTTGTATGGGCAAATACGCTAGGTCAAACGTTTCCTTACAACAACGGTACGCTCAATGTCAATGTTGTCCCACCAGGCACAACAGGCTATTTCTTATCTGGTGCAGCATGTGGCACCAGTATTGGCTCCATTACCCAAGATACCACCTGGATTACCCGATCCAACCCAAGTGTAACCACAACCGTTTTACCCGATGTTTGTACACAGGGTGTTGGTAGCGCCACGGCGACACCAGGAGCTGGTTCTCCTACTCCTTGTACCTATACCTGGAACCCGGGTGCAATTGTAGGCAACCCTGCAAACAACCTTTTTGCAGGTACCTATACCGTTACCCAAATTGATGGCAACGGTTGTAGCGCAACAGCAACAGCTGTAGTTGGAGATACGCCAGCAACATTCACGGCTTCCACAACCCTTGTTTCTTGCCCCGGCGGCAACGACGGAACAGCAACAGCAAACGTCACACCGGCAACGGGTGTCATCACTTACCAATGGAGCAACGGCCAAACATCCCAGACAGCTACTGGCCTTAGCGCAGGAAATTACTGGTGCTACGCCTCCAACACTACAGGTTGTTCAGACACCATTTATGTAACCATTGCAGAAATTCCAGCTATGGTGCTCAGCGCCATCAATGTGCTCGACGCAGATTGCTACACAATTGCCAATGGTGAAGCCACCATCGATGTGCAATTGGGTACAGCTCCATACACTTTTGACTGGGACATCTCTGCATCTTTGGCCGCAACGGCGCTTGACCTCGGTGCTGGTCTTCACACATGTACGGTTACCGATGCCAATGGTTGTATTCAAACTATTTCAGTTAACATCAACCAACCGAGCCCACTGGACATCACATTCTTGACCCAAGACACCATGATCTGCTCAGAAGCAAGCATCTTACTATCTGCAATTGGTGCAGGGGGTTCGAGTGCATACAATTTCTCCTGGACTGAGGACGGCATTCCAATTGGAAACGGCACGAGCATTACCGTTGACCCTATCAACTCCGGAACCGTTTATTGCGTTACGCTCAGCGAAGCATGTGGTTCGCCTACTACCACCGAATGCATGACCATCATTTTCCCATTAGAGATTATTCCAGTCATTACAGCCGTTGACAACCAAATTTGTACGCCTGGTGACTTCCAATTGCACAACATGTCTAGCAATGGCCAAGACATCTCGAGCACCTCTTACCTCTTCTCTAACGGAGACAGCTTTACGGTTCCCAACCAAGATGACCTCCTCCACACTATTGTTCAGCCAGGAACCTACGATTTATCGGTTGTCATGACCTCCGTTCACGGTTGTATTTACAATGGTTTCTTTGACGACTTGCTCACCGTTACCGACAACCCAACGGCGAACTTCACCATCTCTAAAAACCCAGTTACTTGGTTTGAAACGACCGTACAAACCAACGACGTCTCTATGGGCAACATCGCTCAATACAACTGGTCTTCGCCAGGATCCACAAATATTGTAAGCACTGGTTCTAGCGCCATGATTACCTACCCAGAAGGCGTGATGGGTTCTTATCCTATTATGCTCACCGTCACCACTGTAGATGGCTGTTCAGATTCGATTACAATTGACATCGATGTAGTTGCTGATGTCATCTTCTATGCACCAACTGCGTTTACACCAGACGACGACGAACACAACCAAGTTTGGTCTTTCTATGTAGAGGGCATCGACTTCGAAAACTTTCACTTAGAAATCTACAACCGTTGGGGTGAAGTCATTTGGGAAACCTACGACACCAAAGGATTCTGGGATGGCTATTACAACGGACACAAAGTACAGCCAGGTACCTATTCTTGGAAAGCTTGGTTCAAGGACAAAGACACCGACGGAAAAACAGTAAAAACAGGCATGATTCACGTGATTCGCTAAGCTGCCATGAAAATTCTACTGATTTCTTTTCTTTCATTATTTCTTGGGCAATGTTCTAAGATTTCTCAAGAACTCTTGACCATGGCCAACGGAGTAGGTAGCGTCACCACCCCGCCTACTACACCACAACTCACGAACGCCGAAGTCATTTCTGGTCTCAAAGAAGCGTTGCAGGTCGGGATCAAAAATGCGGTAAATCAGAGTGCAGTAATAGATGGCTTTTTAGGCAATGCACAAATTAGACTACCCTTCCCTCCTGACGCGCTCAAAGTAAAGGAGAAAGCACTACAACTTGGCATGAACAACCAAGTGGAACAGTTCGAAACCACCCTCAATAGAGCAGCAGAAGAAGCTGTTAAAGAAGCACTACCTATTTTTTCACAGGCCATTCTAAACAT
>RDZL01000097.1:0-3355 GCA_004295165.1 Flavobacteriia bacterium | reverse complement strand
GGTGGAAACGGAGCAGCTACTGCTTTTCTTAAGAACCAAACAAGCCAACAACTTTACAATGCTTTCTTGCCAAAAGTAAAGGAAGCTACTTCTAAAGTGAGCCTTACTGCCAAGTGGACGCCACTCATGAACAAATACAACCAAGCCATGGCCCTAACAGGCGGAGAAAAAATAAACCCCGACCTAGATGCGTTCGTAACACAGCGCGCCATTGACGGCTTATTTTTAATGGTGCAGCAAGAAGAGGATAAAATTCGAGTCAATCCAACGGCACGCGTTACAGATTTGCTCGTTAAAGTATTCGGATCGCTCTAATTTTTGCTCCTAGCATCCTGATATATGCAATTTCCAGCCACAGAATTGGTACTTGACGCAAATGGAGCAGTGTATCATCTCGGACTGCAACCTCAGCAATTAGCCTCTAAAATCATTTTAGTTGGAGATCAAGATCGGGTCGCTAAAATCTCTCGTTTTTTTGACACAGTCGAATACAGCGTTCAGCACCGCGAATTTGTCAGCCACACAGGTACTTTCCAAGGCAAGCGTCTAACTGTGCTCTCAACAGGTATTGGAACCGACAACATCGATATTTGCATGGCAGAGCTCGATGCATTGGTCAATATTGATTTAACAACAAGAACAGAGAAAGCCATCAAATCAAGCCTAGAGATCGTTCGAATTGGCACCTGTGGCATGCTACAAGCCGACATGAAATTGCATAGCTATGTGTTGTCTAGCCATGCTTTAGGACTCGACAACATTGCTCATTTCTACCCTATCAACTGGACTCAAGAAGAGAAAAAATTATTGACTCAGTTGACAACGCAAGTCTCTTTTCCGAAGGGCATTACACCCTACTTGAGCGCGGCCTGTCCAAAAATGGTTGAAAAATTTGATTCGGCAAAGGTCAGAAAAGGAATTACCGTAACGAGTTCAGGGTTTTACGGTCCTCAAGGACGCTCCTTGCGACTGCCCAGCCTCATGCCAGAGATCCATCTTGCATTAGGCAATTTTGATCACGAAGGCTTGCAAATTGTCAACTTTGAAATGGAAAGCTCAGCTATTTTTGCGCTCGGAACAGCGCTGGGTCATCAGTGCACGTCTATTTGTTTAGGAGTTGCCAACCGGCCTCAAGAAATATTTTCAACAGGTATTGACCAGGCCATGGACGAGCTCATAGGCTTTGTGCTCGAACGGATTTAATGCAGTTTTAAAAAGCGCCCTGCTTATTTCAAGAATTTATCTAAGGTAATGTGCAAGTTGAGGCCGCGTAGTTGGGCACCACTCGCCACAATAACGCCATTTCCATCAAGAAGAAAGGCATTCGGAATGGTGGCCACTTGGTAATTGGCCGCTGCCAAGCCTTGCACATCAAGCACATGGTTTTTCCAGACGAGTTTGTCTGCTAGAATAGCTTGTTTCCAGGCTTCGGCATCGCGATCTAGAGAAACACTAAATACCTCAAAACCCTTTGCATCTTTAAATACTTTTTGGTGGTACTTTTGATAGGCTTCTGCCACATTTGGGCTTTCTTTGCGACACGGACCACACCATGATGCCCAGAAATCAACTAATACCATTTTGCCGCGCAAACTAGATAACTTGAGTGTTTTGCCTTTTGGCGACAACAATTCAATTTCAGGTGCAGTTGCATCTTGCGGCAGTGTTGTGGTTGTTTCTTGCTTGAAACACAATGCGTAACAAGCAAAAGCAGCTATAAGCGCAATAATGAGTACTCTTGACTTTCTCATCCGATTCTTCTGATGTCGGCACCAATATTATTGAGACGGTATTCGATGTCTTGGTAACCGCGGTCAATTTGCTCGATGTTGTGGATCACACTTTTGCCTTTCGCAGACAAAGCTGCTATCAATAGAGAAACACCCGCACGGATGTCTGGAGAAGTCATTTCAATGCCTTTTAGGTCGTGTTCGCGGTTGAGGCCAATGACAGTGGCGCGGTGCGGATCACAAAGGATGATTTGTGCGCCCATATCGATGAGTTTGTCGACAAAGAAAAGACGAGATTCAAACATTTTTTGATGAATGAGAACCGAACCTTTCGCTTGGGTAGCCACAACTAAGATAATAGAAAGAAGATCGGGCGTAAAACCAGGCCAAGGTGCATCGTAGATGGTCATGATAGAACCATCGATGAAGGTTTCGATTTCGTACTTTTCTTGAGCAGGAATAAAGATGTCGTCGCCACGGCGCTCTAATTTGATACCGAGTCTTCTGAATACATTAGGAATGATACCGAGGTTGTCCCAGGAAACATCTTTGATGGTGATTTCGGACTGGGTCATGGCAGCCAAGCCAATGAAACTACCGATTTCGATCATGTCGGGCAAAATGCGGTGAAAACAACCCCCGAGAGACTTGACTCCTTGAATTTTGAGCATATTGGAGCCAATGCCTGTAATTTGAGCACCCATGGAATTGAGCATTTTACAGAGTTGCTGAATGTAAGGCTCGCAAGCGGCGTTGTAAAATGTAGTTTCACCTTCGGCCATCACAGCAGCCATTAGGATATTGGCTGTTCCGGTCACGGAGGCTTCGTCTAGGTGGATGAAAGTGCCTTTGAGATTGGCGGCCTCTACAGAATAGAAATGCTCACCAGCATCGTAGTTGAATTTGGCACCTAAGAGCGCAAATCCTTCAAAGTGGGTGTCTAGGCGGCGACGGCCGATTTTGTCTCCACCTGGCTTTGGAATGAATCCACGACCATAGCGAGCCAACAACGGACCAACAATCATGATAGAGCCGCGCAAAGATGACGCACGTTTTTTGAAATCTTCCGTTTCTAGGTAGGCAAGGTCAATTTCTTTGGCCTGAAAAATATAAGTGCCTTTCTCGACTTTTTCTACCTTGACGCCCATTGTTTGCAACAAAGCAATCAGTTTATTGACATCGACGATATCTGGAATATTGGAGATGGTGACTTTTTCTGAAGTCAGCAAAGGTGCACAAAGCACTTGTAGCGCTTCGTTTTTTGCCCCTTGCGGAATGATTTCACCTTTGAGTGGCTTGCCACCATAAATTTCAAAAGAAGCCATGCTTTATTTTTTGATGAATTTTTTCTTTTTGTACTTATTGTTATTGTTGCTCTTTTGCTTGTTAAAGCGTTGGTTTTTCTGCTGATTTTGACCAATTCCCATTGTTTTGAGCAGGGTGTTGGTATGGACTAAATCATCTGGATTTTCCAAAATAAGTTCGCCTTTGGAAAGTTCTTTGAGCTGTTGAGCAATGACGTTGTTTTCGACGGTATCGTTGTTGTAGGCCAAAAACTGCTTCTTCATGAAGTTGGCCATGGTCGTCTTGAGGAATTCTTTTTCCTCGGGAATGCTGACTTCTTT
>RDZL01000096.1 GCA_004295165.1 Flavobacteriia bacterium | reverse complement strand
TGTAGAAGACCAGTTGTAGGCAACTTGATACACATTATTGTCACGGGCAGTATAGTTGTAATCAATGGTAAGGTTTTGGGTAGTTTGGTCATTGGTGGTAACGCCGTCTACCTCGGTTTGTGTTTTTATGTACTTGATGAGGTAAGATTTTGAAGAGGTAAGCACTGGTGCCCAAGTACCGGCGGTAATAGCTTGTTGAGCACCAATCCCTAAAGTTTGGGCTGTGCTGGCATAGGTCTGAATTGGCGTTGTGGTGTTGGGCAACTCATAAATTTCTGTAGTCAAGACCACATTTGTAAGTGGTGAGCCACTGAAGTTCTTGACGGTAGCGCCCATCGGGATTCCATAGCTTGCTTGCGAAATAGCCACGCGGGTATTGCGGTTGGCAACAGCGGTAATTCCAGCATCGTTGTTGGCAGGAAGCGCAGCAAAGGTAAAGCTCCAGGTAAAACCAGTTGCTTCCCAGACGTTGTCCCATTCAAAATAATACGTGGTGCCTGCCATTAAAATGACATTCTCAATTTTGGATGCATAGGCGTTGGTTCCTGTTGAAATACAGCCTGTGAAATCGTCGTTATTGGCAATAGGTGCAAGGGCTGTACAAGCGCCAGACCAAATCCAAAGACGGGTATCAGAACCGCCACTACAAGAATTGATATTCAAGATACCATTCGAAGTGGGTGTGTAGGCATACCATCCTGCTGCAGTGGCAGTCGTTTGGGAAGGTGTACCGACAAGGGTGCTCGCGGTAAATGTACCGGGCGTAACGGGTAGGGCCGACGCGCAAGTTAAGCCCTGCGCATGGGTCTTGAAGCCTACACCGAGCAGTAAAATACTGCACAAAATGTGTACTAATTTTTTCATAATAGGTTGTTTTAGTGGTTAATGGACCACAAGTTAACAAAATATTATCAAAAAAGTTTAAAAGTTTTGAAGGATGATTTTATTGCGCAACAATTTGATCTCTCCTTTGGTTTCAAGTTGCTTGAGCAGCCTAGAGATGACCACCCTTGAAGAATGTAAGTCGTCTGCTACTTGTTGATGGGTATGATTGATTTCCACACTGCCGAGAATTTTAGCTTGATCAGAAAGGTATTTGAGCAAGCGCTGATCTAAGTTCATGAATGCAATGGCATCAATAGACTCCATGAGTTCTAACATGCGCGTGTGGTAACTGTCTAAAATGAATTGGCGCCAAGATTTATAGTGGTCTAGCCAACGCTCCATGAATTCTGAAGGAAACATCAAGAGCAAGGAGGGCTCCATTGAGGTAGCTTTAATTTGAGAGTCGATTTTTCGGGTACAACACTGCAAGGACATCGCGCAGGTATCTCCGCCTTCCATATAGTAAAGTAGCAATTCGTCTCCGTTTTCGTTTTCTCGAGAAATTTTAATGGAGCCTTCAATGACGATTGGAATCATTTGTAACTGATCGCCCACATGAACCACCACCTCGTCAGTGGCGGTCTCTCGGATTTTAGCTACTTCAGCCATTTCTTCTAGCAGGGCCGCTTCTAGGACATAGCCTAAATGAGCCTGCAGCATTTCGAGTTTACTTTCTGGTCTGAGCATCTTTGTCGTACTTGATAAACATATTGGCCCAAATGATTTTGGAGAGGGCAAATAAATAAGGTGAAAGCACAATAGTGAAAAAGACAACTAAACCAATCTGACTCCAGGCACTGAGCCAAGGAAACCAGAGGTTACAAGAAGTCCAAACGGTAACGAATAAAGCGACTCCCAACGCGTAAGAAACATACATAGCGCCATAATAAAAACCGGGCTCGCGCTCGTATTTCAAATGACAAACATCGCATTCCTTCTTGACATCGCCCAAATATTTAAAGTCGTAAGGGTGTGAAACCAAGAATTGACCTTCATGGCATTGCGGACATTTCATCTTGGCAATGCTATACATTTTTGTTCCTTTTCCAAATATCATAAATCAAAGTTACAAGCTTTATCAGTGTATTTAGGTAACCTATGTTACCAATGTCAGCAAAACTGACAAAAAGACATCTGGAAAGGTGTGAAATGGATCAAAATGTCATAAAAGTGCAGCTTTTTTCTGCTGGCACAATACTTGACAAAACCTAGTATCAAAAATTAAAAATAAAATGGGAAAAATAATCGGAATCGACCTCGGAACAACCAACTCTTGTGTTTCGGTCATGGAAGGCAATGAACCAGTTGTCATTGCCAACGCAGAAGGTAAGCGCACCACACCTTCAGTTGTTGCTTTTGTAGAGGGCGGAGAACGCAAAGTCGGTGACCCAGCTAAAAGACAAGCTATCACCAACCCAACCAAAACCATCTCTTCAATCAAACGCTTTATGGGCTCTAGCTTCGACGAATCTTCGAAAGAAGTGTCGCGCATGCCATATCAAGTAGTGAAAGGCGACAACAACACGCCGCGCGTCAAAATAGACGACAGAATGTATTCTCCGCAAGAAATCTCTGCCATGATCCTTCAAAAAATGAAGAAAACAGCAGAAGATTACCTCGGGCAAGAAGTAACTGAAGCGGTTGTTACCGTACCGGCATACTTCAACGATGCACAGCGCCAAGCGACCAAAGAAGCAGGCGAAATCGCTGGTCTCACCATCAAGCGCATCATCAATGAGCCTACCGCTGCAGCACTTGCTTACGGCCTCGACAAAAAAGGTATCGACCAAAAAATCGTTGTATTTGACTTCGGTGGTGGTACCCACGACGTTTCTGTTCTTGAATTAGGCGATGGCGTTTTTGAAGTATTGGCTACAGATGGCGACACCCACCTCGGTGGCGACGACGTCGATGAAGCAATCATTACTTGGTTAGCAGAAGAATTCAAAGCCGAAGAAGGCCTTGATTTGCGCCAAGACCCTATGGCACTTCAGCGCTTGAAAGAAGCCGCAGAAAAAGCAAAAATTGAGTTGTCTTCTACTACATCTACAGAAATCAACTTGCCTTACATCATGCCGGTTAACGGTATTCCTAAGCACTTAGTGCGCACCATGCAGCGCGCCAAATTTGAGCAACTTATTTCGAGTATCGTGGAGCGCACCATCGCGCCTTGCCGTTCAGCGCTTTCAAACGCTGGCTTGCAGCCATCAGATATCGATGAAGTGATCCTCGTTGGTGGTTCTACACGTATTCCAATCATTCAAGAAGCTGTTGAGCGTTTCTTTGGCAAAGCGCCTTCTAAAGGAGTGAATCCGGATGAAGTAGTTGCTGTTGGTGCCGCTATTCAAGGTGGTGTCCTCACGGGTGAAGTCAAAGACCTGTTAAGGCTAGATACAGTATTTTTCGCAGTAGGCAATTAACATCTTGGTAAATAAGTGAATCTGCTGGGCAAAGGAAAAGCTATTTTCACGTTCTA
>RDZL01000095.1 GCA_004295165.1 Flavobacteriia bacterium | reverse complement strand
GTGTGCTTTTGTACAGCTCTTTGCATTTTGCTCAAAACAGAGCACCCAACGCCTGTCTAACTTTTGCGCATTCGCATGAAAATGTAGCTCTTGACTACAAAACCAAGCCTTGGCACGAAAAAACGATTGCGTCTGCAGCGCTAATTCAGGAGGTAAAATGAGCCAAATTTGACCATTGTCTTGGCAGCGAAGACACATGTCTTGAAGCAAGTCAAAATAAGCCTGAGCAGCTATATGTTTGGCCTCTTGGTCAGCTAATTGTGCGGCTGGCAAACTATCAATGAAAAACGGTGGATTCGAAACCACCAAAGTGTATTTTTCAGTTAAGGGTAAGTCATGTAGTGTTGTTCTGAGTGCTTTTAAACGTTTGGCATAATTGGACTGCTCAAAATTGTATTGGGCATCCAAAATAGCACCTTCGCTCGGATCGATTCCGGTAATGTGTGCATTTGGAAACCTTGAAGCGAGCAATAGAGCAATGACACCATTGCCTGTGCCTACATCTAAGATCTTTGCGTTTGAATTGGAAAGTTGTACACTTGCCCCAAGTAAGATGGCGTCAGTACTGACCTTTAACGGACAATTGGCCTGACGAACATTAAAATCTCTAAAGGCAAATACAGCCATTAATACGCTTTAGCAAACACTACCCGACCAGCAGAAGGCTTACCTGTAACCATGCAAAAACCAGGCTCAGGTGCTGGTTCAAAAGGAATGCAGCGAATAGTGGCTTTGGTTTCTTGCTTAACGCGTTCTTCGGTTTCTGGTGTACCGTCCCAATGTGCTAAGAAAAAACCGCCTTTTTCGATGTCTATTTTGAATTGTTCGTAAGAATCTATGGTGTGGGTGTTGGCTGCACGGAAATCTTTGGCGCGCTGTAAAAGCTGCTCATGGATGTCATTGAGGAGTGCTTCGATCGCAACTGCTACGTTGGCAAAATCTAGCGTTTCTTTGGATTTGGTATCGCGGCGAGCTACTTCTATTTTGCCATTCTCTAGGTCTCGGGGGCCCATTGCCAAACGAACGGGAACACCTTTGGTTTCGTATTCGGCGAACTTCCATCCTGGACGGCGGTTGTCGTCGTTATCGTATTTGAAACGTATGCCTTTGGCCTTTAATTCTTGGGCCAAGAGCTGGAATTTGGCATCGATTTGCGCGAGTTCTTCTTCGGTGCGGTAAATAGGTACGCCTACCACCTGAATTGGTGCCAACTTTGGCGGAACGACAAGCCCTTCGTCGTCGGAATGCGTCATGATAAGCGCACCCATGAGCCGTGTAGAAACACCCCAAGAAGTGGCCCAAACGTAGTCGAGTTTGCCTTCTTTATCGGCAAATTTCACGTCAAAAGCTTTCGCGAAATTTTGACCTAAAAAATGGCTGGTCCCTGCTTGCAAAGCCTTGCCATCTTGCATCATTGCTTCAATACATAGGGTGTCATCGGCGCCAGCAAAGCGCTCGTTGGCTGTTTTGCGCCCTTTGAGCACAGGCATGGCCATGTAGTTTTCGGCGAAATCGGCATAGACATTTAGCATTTGTTCTGCCTCGGCAATAGCTTCTGCTTTGGAGGCATGACCTGTATGCCCTTCTTGCCACAGGAATTCAGCGGTGCGCAAAAACAAACGCGTGCGCATCTCCCAGCGGACTACATTGGCCCATTGATTGATCAAAATAGGCAGATCGCGGTAAGATTGAATCCAGTTTTTATAGGAGTTCCAGATAATGGTTTCTGAGGTTGGGCGAACGATGAGTTCTTCTTGTAATTTGGCGTCTGGATCCACGATGAGCCCACTGCCGTCTTCGGCATTTTTAAGACGATAGTGCGTCACTACTGCACATTCTTTGGCAAAACCATCGACGTGTGCTGCTTCTTTGCTGAGGTAGCTCTTCGGAATGAAAAGCGGAAAATAGGCATTGGAGTGACCTGTTTCTTTGAACTTGGCATCGAGGACGTCGCGCATGTTTTCCCAAATGGCATAGCCATAAGGTTTAATGACCATGCAGCCGCGCACATCGGAGTGCTCGGCGAGGTCCGCTTTATAGACGAGGTCGTTGTACCAGGTTGCGTAATCTTCTTGACGGGTGACTTTTTTTTCGGCCATAGGATGCTTTCTTTGAAAGCGCAAAGATAAGCAATTCTATGGTAAGCGGGGCTTGATCGTTTGCGCACTGCAGCGGTTTTGCAACAAACTATTGGTATAAAACTGATACAACGCGCTCATTTGCTGACTCACTTTGGCTTGTTCCTTTGTGTAATTACGCTGCACATGAGGTGTCCAGGCAATCGGGAGCAGATTGGTGCCGTTGTAAATAAAGGAGAGTAAATTACCATTGTCATAGACCATTTTCTGACCTTGCTCGTGCTCAAAACAAGAAGAACCCAATTGAAATGGCGCTTTTTCAATACCCAACAGGTCGAGTAAGGTCGGCATGATGTCAATTTGCTGAAAAACAACGCCATTTGCAGGTTTGGGCAGCTCAAGTGATGGATGATAAAAAGCAATTGGAATGCGGTAACGCCAATCAAGGGTTTGAAATTGGCGCTGACGAGTTGGCCCTACGTGGTCTGCAGTGATGACAAACAAGGTGTTTTGGAACCATTCTTCCTTTTGATAGCGTTTGAAAAAGCGACGCAGGGCTAAATCTGTATAAGCTATCGTTTTACATAATGGCTCTGGTCCTTTGGGTAATTGTTGCTCAAATCCGGAAGGTAAAGAATAAGGATGATGCGAGCTCAGGGTAAAAACACTGCTAAAAAAAGGTTGTTGTGCACGGCTCAGTTCTTGTCCAAAATAGTGAAGCATGTGGTGATCCCAAACACCCCAATTGCCATCAAAATGTGCCTGATTCGGATAAGACTCTAAACCTTTGTAAGTATCGACACCCAGCGCTTTTGTGAAACTTTTGAAACTCATAGAACCTTCTTTGGCGCCATGGTAGAAAGACGTTTGATAGCCTTTTTCTTTAAGCATTTGAGGCAAACTATTGAGTTGATTGCTGCAATAAGGAGAAAGGATATAAGATTCTGGTAGCCAAGACGGGATGCCGGCTAGAATGGCTGGAACAGCATCCATGGAGGTGCGGCCATTGGCGATGGCGTAATTGAAAAACAAACCTTTTTGCAGCAAGGAATCCAAAAATGGACTATACGACTTCGGACTATTGGGGCCCGCATAATTGGTTCCAAAACTTTCTAAAATCAAGACTACCACATTGGTATTTGGAGGCAGCGTGGTATGAACTTGTTTTTGCTTGTCCGGCAAAAGTCTTTGCAGCGCCCGAGCCGAATGAAGCGTGAGGAGTTGACTACTGCCGTCATCGGTGGTTTTGAGAACGGTAAAGGCCGTATTGAGCACAATTGGGGCGTG
>RDZL01000094.1 GCA_004295165.1 Flavobacteriia bacterium | reverse complement strand
CGCAAATGGCTGAGGTGGCCCGCAAAACCTCAATTACAACTACAATTTCAAATTCATCTTTATAGTAGGTGTATTCGCCTGGCGTAAAACAAACCTCTACGTGCTTTCTTGTATCCATGCTGCAAATTTACGATTTTTCAAAAGAACAATAAAAAAGGGGGCCGAAGCCCCCTTTAGAATCAAGTTGTAAAGTCAGATTAGAATCTCCAACCGATACGAACAGAACCGTGCGCTGCACCGATATTGGTGTAGCTCATTTTGTTTCCTGGTTCAAAGCCTGCAGCGTTACCCATAACCGTAACAGTAGTAGCTTCGTTGTTAACTGTAGTACTAGTTAAGTTCATTTCCAAACCTAAGTAAAGGTTGTCTGCTACATAGTAGTCAAAACCAGCACCGATACCCCAGCCGAAAGTTCCGTAACCACCAACGATTTTCGCGTCGGTAATTACAGCGCTATATGCTGAACCGTCAGAATTCACCCAATTTTCTTCGTAAGATCCTTTTCCGAAGCTAATACCAGCTGAAAAATAAGGCGACATGCGATCTGTACCTGTTAAGTGGTATTCTGCACCTAAACCTAAATTCCATTGGCTACGAGCGATGTCAACTGTACCAGTTTCACCTGTTCCGTCTGGATTTGCATAGTACGTGTAAGATTCTGTGCTTGGTGTATTGACAACAGATGAGCCGTCGCCACCAAAGCCGAATTGTACACGACCTGCGATATTGTCAGTAGCAAAATAACGCAAGCGGATAGAAGGTGCTGCAAAACTCATCCCGTCAGTGGTGTTGAGGTTAGCTAAGCCTTCTAATGAATAACGCGCGTCATCACTAGCAGGTTTTTGAGCAAACAATGACCCAGTCAATGTTAATGCTCCTACAAAAATCATTAATTTTTTCATAGTTGTTTGTTTTAAAAGGTTTAGTCGAATGTACGCAATCGATTGCATAAGTGTTTCAAAAAAAGACAAACAATGTATGGTTGATAACTGTTGATTATCAGCTGTTTTTCGCTTGAAGCTCTTGCTCTAACTGAAATTGATACATGTTAAAATAGGCGCCTTTTTTGGCTAATAAAGTTTCATGAGTCCCAGATTCGCTGATGCCACCTTCCTCCAAAACAATGATTTTGGTCGCATTTCGAATAGAAGAAATGCGATGAGATACAATAATTGTGGCTCTATTTTCTGCATCTTTTTGAAGTTCTTCTAGAATAATTTCTTCGGTTTCAGTGTCTACCGCGCTCAGGCAATCATCTAAAATGAGGAGTTTTGGATTGCGCAAAAGTGCTCTAGCAATAGAAACGCGTTGTTTTTGACCTCCACTTAAATTCACGCCTCTTTCGCCAAGGATGGTCTCAAAGCCATCTTGGAAGCCTTGGATGTTATGCAGTACGTGCGCCTTTTTACAGGCTTCTTCAAGAGCCGCTTGGCTTAGAGTATCTTCTTCTACGCCAAATTTGAGGTTATTGGCAATAGTGTCAGAGAACAAAAAGACATCTTGCGGTACCAATGCAATTTGCCTGCGGTAATCTGAGAGGGAATAGTTGGGAAGTGAAACGTTGTTGATGCTGATCTGACCCGTCGAGGGGTCAAAATGCCTTGCTAGCAAAGCACAAATTGTGGACTTTCCTGATCCTGTTGGCCCAATGATAGCGAGTGTTTCGCCTTTTTGAACGGAGAAAGAAATGTTGTTGAGAACTGAAACCTCACTCTCAGGATAGCTGAACTGTACGTGCTCAAATGCCAAACCTCCTTCGAGCGGACACGCTAAGTCAGCATCGTTTTTGATCTTGGGTTTGCGCAATAAGAATTCATTGAGGCGTTGTTGAGAAGCAGCTGCACGCTGAATAATTGAGGATATCCAGCCCAAACTCGCAAAAGGCCAGGTGAGGTTAGTAACATACATGATAAAAGCCACAATGCCACCCACGGTCATTTTCTTTTCGAAGGTCAAGAGACCGCCGTAATAAATAGCAATCATGGAACTCAAGCCAATTAAGAAGATGATTGTAGGACTAAAGAATGCATTGACCAAGACCAAGCGCATGCTTTGTTTTTTATAGCGTTCAGCAGATTCACTCACCTTTTGGGTAGTTTGTTCTTCGCGTTGGTAGGCTTTAATGATGCGGATACCCGCAAAAGATTCTTGGGCTAGGGTACTCAAAAAAGATTGTTCCTTTTGAACCTCCAAACTCATTTTGTTCATGGTGGAAGAGACTTTGTAAATAAGGATGCTCATGATCGGTAAGGGCAGCAAGACATAAACGGTAAGGCTCGGCGATATCGAAATCATTTTGCCAACGATCAAAATAAAACTGACTGCCAAATTGATGGTATACATCATGCCGGGGCCTGCGTATGCGCGCACCAAGCCGACGTCTTCTGAAATGCGGTTCATGAGGTCGCCCGTGGCGTTGCGTTTGTAAAAGCTTTGGTCGAGCGCTTGGTATTGATCGTAAATTTCTTTTTTGAGATCAAATTCGATGTAGCGAGACATCACAATAATTGTTTGCCTCATCAGAAACAAGAAGAAGCCTTTGAGCAAGGAAAAGCCCATGTAGATAGCGCCAAGCTCTAGTGCGAGCCAGAGGTAATTGGTTGGTTCTTTGCTTGCTAGCTGACTTTGAAATTGATCAAGAGAGTCGCTAAAGTAGGCGGGCATTTGAACGCCAAAGTAATTGCTGACCACGGTAAATAGAATCCCGAGCAAAAAACGCCATTTGTACTTTATAAAGTATTTGTTAATGTATCGAAGGGACTTCATGGTTTTTTTCTACTTTTGCCAAGTTATTTGAGCTTGTAAAGTTAAGCCAAATAAGAATTAGTGAACGAACTCATTTCAAAAACATGTCTGATTTGACAGTCTCTCCTTTGGTCGATTCAACTTTGAATCCCATTCTTCAGCCCATGCACGCCATGGGGCATGAACACATCCTTTTTTGTAACGACAAAGCCACCGGTCTCAAAGCCATTATCGCGGTACACAACACCGTTCTTGGGCCAGCGCTCGGCGGAACCCGCATGTGGATGTACCAAAACGAACAAGAAGCACTAACCGATGTGCTGCGTTTGTCTCGTGGCATGACCTACAAAAACGCCATCTCGCAACTCAATTTGGGTGGGGGTAAAGCGGTGATCATCGGCGATGCCAAAACGATGAAGTCGGAAGCCTTGTTCAGACGCTTTGGTCAGTTCGTCAATACGCTTGCTGGTTCCTACATCACAGCAGAAGACGTAGGTATTTCTCCAGAAGACATGGTACATGTCAGCAAAGAAACCAAACACGTTGTTGGCTTGCCAGGTAAAAGTGGCGACCCCTCTCCCGTAACCGCCTTTGGTGTCTATATGGGTATGAAAGCGGCAGCCA
>RDZL01000093.1:3392-4001 GCA_004295165.1 Flavobacteriia bacterium | reverse complement strand
GCCTATTCGTATCAGACCGGCGAAAAAATGGTGCAATACGCAGACCACGACATTACCGAACTCATCCAAAGCACTTTTAAAGGCAAAAAAGTAGCCCTGCTCGCTCCAAAAGTAAAAGGCAGAAAGGGACATTACCGCGAACTTTTTGAGCAAATTCAGCGCCTTGGTTATACCCGTGTTAGGGTCGATGGCGAACTCTTCGAATTGAGCAAACCCATCAAACTAGACCGCTACAAGACGCACGATATCGAAGTTATTGTAGACCGTTTCATCGCTGGTGAAGTAGATGACAAACGCTGCCAAGAAACCGTACAAACCTGCATGCAACTGGGCGAAGGCACCCTCATGGTGCTCGATTTAGAAAACGGAGACCTCCGCCATTACAGCCGCTCACTCATGTGTCCGACCACAGGCATTTCTTATCCTGAACCCGAACCCAATTTATTTTCGTTCAACTCACCTTATGGAGCTTGCCCCACCTGCAAAGGACTCGGCGAGGTGAGTGAAATGGACCGCGACAAAATCATCCCAGACCCCCAACTTTCGATCAAAAAAGGTGGCCTCGCACCACTTGGAGCATACAAAAGGTCTTGGATTTTTGACAAAATC
>RDZL01000093.1:0-3369 GCA_004295165.1 Flavobacteriia bacterium | reverse complement strand
TACTGCAAGCCCAACAATTCACAATTAACACGCCCATCTGCGACATCGACGAAGAGCTCATTGAGCTATTGCTTTACGGCAACGAAGACATGGAACTCGGACCACTAGATGCGCAAGAGCGTTTTGAAGGTTTGTTGCATTTTATGGGTCGCCATGCCGAAGATTCTTCCACCGCAATTGAGCGTTGGGCACAAGGTTTCATGCACAAGAAAACGTGTCCGAGCTGTTCGGGCTACCGACTCAAAAAAGAAGCCTTACATTTCAAGATCGGACCGCTGCACATTGGCGAACTCGCCGTCATGGACTTGCAAACCCTCAATGACTGGTGCGCTACCCTACCCCAACTCCTCGACGAACAGGCCCTCTTTATTGGCAAGGAAATTATTAAGGAAATCAATGCGCGACTTGGCTTTATTTTAGAAGTAGGGCTCGACTATCTCACGATGCACCGCAGTGCCAAAACTTTATCAGGAGGTGAGGCACAACGCATCCGCCTAGCGACGCAAATTGGCACCGAACTGCTCAATGTGTTGTATATACTCGACGAGCCGTCTATCGGCTTACACCAACGAGACAACACCAAACTCATTCGTTCGCTCACTAAATTGCGCGACCTCGGCAACACCGTTCTTGTGGTGGAGCACGACAAAGAAATGATGGAAGCCGCCGACTTTATCGTCGATATCGGGCCGGGTGCTGGCCGACACGGCGGCGAAATTGTCTTTGCTGGCACGTATCCAGAAATGTTAAGTGCAAATACCGTTACCGCGGGTTATTTAAACGGGACTAGAAACATTTCAATCCCGGATCAAACAAGAACTGGAAATGGAAATTTCCTGAAACTCAAAGGGGCTACAGGGCACAACCTGAAAAACATCGATATTCAAATCCCACTTGGCACGCTCACCTACGTTACGGGCGTGAGTGGTAGTGGTAAATCTTCGCTGATCAATCAGACGCTATTCCCGCTTTTGATGAATCATTTCTATGACCCTATTCGAACACCGCTACCCTACAAACAAATTACAGGGCTAGAGCACCTCGACAAAGTCATTGAGATTGACCAAAGCCCAATTGGCCGAACGCCTCGCTCCAATCCGGTGACCTACACCAAGGTTTTTGACGAAATCAGGAGTTTATTTGCCAACATGCCCGAAGCACTCATCCGCGGCTACAAACCCGGTCGCTTCTCGTTTAATGTGGCAGGTGGCAAATGCGAAACTTGCAACGGAGGCGGCATGCGCTTGATCGAAATGAACTTTTTACCAGACGTTTATGTCTTGTGTGAGCAGTGTAATGGTAAAAGGTACAACAACGAAACCTTGGAAGTACGCTACAAAGGCAAAACAATAGCCGACGTGCTGCAAATGACCATTTCTGAGGGTTGTCAGTTCTTTGAAAATCAGCCCAAAATACACCGCATGCTCCTTACCTTGGAAGAAGTTGGCTTGGGATATGTACAACTGGGGCAGTCTTCCACAACTTTATCGGGGGGCGAAGCACAGCGCATTAAATTAGCTGCCGAACTCGCCAAAAGAGCCACTGGCAAAACCATTTATATATTGGACGAACCGTCAACCGGTCTTCACTTTGAGGATATTCAGCTACTGCTCAAGGTCTTGCAAAGATTGGTAGACGAAGGCAATACCGTTTTGGTGATCGAACACAACCTAGACATGATCAAAACCGCCGACTACATTATCGATATCGGCCCAGAAGGCGGACAGCGCGGAGGCCAGGTTCTTTTTGAAGGCACACCTACTCAAATGGTTAAAAAGGCTCAAAAAGTCTCCTACACCGCAAAATATTTGGCCCAAGAATTAAAAAAGCGTTAATTTTGACGCTCCTAAAGTAGTAACGAAACTAAAAAACATAAAATGGCAGTAGAAATTACAGACCAAAACTTCGACGAGCTCGTCATGAAATCAGAAATTCCAGTCATCATTGATTTCTGGGCAGAATGGTGTGGTCCTTGCCGTATGATTGGTCCGGTTATCGAAGAAATGGCCAACGAATACGACGGAAAAGCATTAATTGGAAAAGTAAATGTAGACCACAATATGGGCGTTTCTGCTCAATTTGGCGTACGCTCTATCCCAACGATCTTATTTATCAAAAACGGTGAAGTTGTCGACAAATCAGTAGGCGCTGTGCCAAAAGCAGTTCTAGCCGAAAAGCTCGAAGCACTCATGTAAAATTCATTAAGGGAGTTCGCTCCCTTTTTTTATGCCATGGAATCATTCTGGAGAAGACTTCGTTATTACGGCCTTGGTTTCGGACTCGGCCTCATCCTTACCTTCGGTATCTTCAATACCCGCGGCTGTAGCTGGACGCCTGAAAACCGCGTCAAAGACGCCATCAACAAGCGTGTCTGGATCATCGATAATCAGACAATCAAATCTTTTTACAAGCTTCACAAGCTCAACGATAAAAAATTCCACAGACTGATCCAAGACGCTGACATCTCCTTTACCGAAAGTATCCGCCACGGCCGCCACAAAGTCTATGACCTTACTTTTACTGATGGCAACAACAAGGAAGCCCATTGCAAGGCCCTCATGACCGACGAAAGTTTCGTGGTAGAGTTTCGACCAAAGAGTGTAGGATGCAAAGAAGTAAAGAGAGTCTGTGCGCAAATTGTGCATGTTCCTCGAAACAAAAATTTAGTTTACTCAGACGACAGCCCAGGTATCAAAGAGCACTTGCGCGCGCTTGGCATTCCTAACGACATCCAACTCCAAAAAGAACTTTTATCTGGGTACTTTGATTACCAAAAATCGAGGCTCAAGGAACAACCAAGACCTATTCATGTCATCAAATTTCGACCTGAAGACAACAAAAGAAGAATAGAAGTTTCCGCCGCCTGTATTTGGTACAAAGACAAGATCAAAGTTTACAGCCTCAGCGAAGAACGCATCCATTTTTAGTACAATTCACAAATTTTGGCAAAAAATTGTTTAAAAGTTCAGTAAAACTGCGCCCGCGCTTCTCTCTGAATTTTTAACTTTGAATCATGGAATTTACTGCAGCGCAGATTGCTGGTTTATTAAACGGAGAAGTCATCGGTAATCCCGATGCCACCGTTGCGGCACGGGCGAAATCATAGACCTCACGGATCAACTGCTCAGCATTCGCTGGTCCTGCCGTGGATGACATGACGCAGGTCTCCTTGTTCGTTGTGGAGGGGGACTGGAAACGGGGAGCAGGAGTTGCCTGATGCTCAATCCCATTCCGAATCGCTGGCGAGTCGGCAAGCGGAGAGGGTCAGCACGCGGCCATCAAGCCGGACGTCCAGATCGCAGACATGGTCCAGGAATGGCGTGATCATCCGCTCCGCCTCGAAGGTATCGCCGGCCTCAAGACGAAGTC
>RDZL01000092.1 GCA_004295165.1 Flavobacteriia bacterium | reverse complement strand
GATGGCGCCACCTATTACAATTAGGGTTCCGCCTTTGCGCACCCAAGAGTTGAGCGCATCATTGCCCGCAATGTCAAAACCGCCCTCTGGCACAAACAAAACATCCAATTGACTCAGGGCAGCGTCGATATCGTCTTCAAAAATGAGGTGAGCAGGTTTCACGAGTTGCTGCTCGAAGAAATGCCAAATCTCGCCTACGTTGAGCGAAGAAAAGCTGTCGCCGGCCAAAATACCTACTCGTGGGTTAGGGACCATCTTTACTGATGAAGAACCAAAGTCAGTGCCGCCATCAACCATTCCAGTCACCAAACCCTTGATGTCAACGCCATAGCGAGCAGCATAATCATTGACGATTGCATGAAAATCTGGACGCTTGTTTTCGCCTGTGAGTAAAAGGAGTGTACCAGGCGCATAGGTTTGACCAGCTAACTGGAATCCTTTCTCGTGAAAATAAACTTTCAAGCCCGCTTGCTGCACAGCATTTAGAAATTGAGCGGTGCGCAAAGACTCCCAGCGAACGGCATAGGCGACAAAACCTTCTGTAGCCAGGAAATCTGATTTTGGTGCTGGAACAGGAATAAATGGTGTGGCTTTAAGTATGGCTTCCACTGCAAAACCATCTAGCCCATAGGCATGCGGAAGCGTCCAAGCAGTAATGTCATAAGTGAGGCTGTCTGATAGTTTGGTGCGCGGCTCGAACAACACCGAAACCAAAGTGCCTTTTTCTTGTTGCGTTGAAATGACGATATCTCCTATTTCCAATTTAAAACCTTCTACCAAGCCAGAACTGTAATGGTAGCCTTTGGACTGAATGGCTTGGGTACTCGTACTTACGACTTGCCAATCAATCTTGTTCTTACCGAGTAAATCAAGGATCGGATCTACTTTTGCTTTTGTGCCGCGCAATACATAGGAATTGTATTTGTAGGTTTTCTGTTTGCGGAACTTCTGATATTCGGCAACCAATTTTTGAGCATTGCGCGCGCTCGTTTCCACAGTTGAAAGCCCGGTGGTGACATGATGCGCCACGCGGTCGGCCAAACGAAGGGTGTCGCCCACCTGGGTAATGACCGCTAAGCCTGCGCGCCCGCTTCCGCCCTGCTCGTAGGTCATGCCTATGCTACCGCTGTAGGTTGGATAGGTGTCGCCGTAGCTTGGGTAGAGCAAGTCGAAAATTTCTTTAGAGAAGTACAACCAGCCCGCTTTGTCGAAATAACCTGCGTGGTTTTTGCCAATTTCTTTTTGGAAATCGCGCTGCCAATCGGTGATGACCTCATGATAAGGCTCTGCCGCTGGCGGAAAATAGTAAGGTTCGTTGATGCCCTGCTCGTGAAAATCTACGTGAACATGCGGCAACCATTGGTTGTATTGCTGAACGCGGGTGGCAGATTCAATTTGGGTCATCCAGGCCCAGTCGCGGTTGAGGTCAAAAAGATAATGGTTGGGGCGCCCACCTGGCCAGGTTTCGTTATGGCTGGCACTAAAGCGCTCGATATCTATCGGATTTGCACCGTATTGGTAATAAAAATTAACGTAGCGATCGCGGCCGTCGGGGTTCAGACACGGATCCATAATGACGACTGTGTTTTCTAAGTAACCGATTTTATCGGTCAGCAAGCGATAAGCGGTTTCCATAGCGGCCTCCGTACCCGAACTCTCATTGCCATGGACATTATAAGATAGCCAAACAATTGCCAATTTTTCGTCGGGCGCTTGAGTGAGGTGTTTTTGACGGATTTCCTCTAGTTTCTTAAGGTTTTCTGGCGTGCCGATATAAGCCAAAAGGAGATCTCTTTTTTCGTAGGTTTGACCGATTTTGGTCACTTTGATATGACTCGGAAATGCTTTTTCTAAGGCGTAAAAATAATCCACAACGCGGTGGTGACGCGTAAATTGCTCGCCAATGTTGTAGCCCAAAAATTGTTTGGGTGTAAAAGGTGCTTGTGCAATGAAAAGGAGTGAAAGACTGTTGAAGAAGATGGTGAGCAATAATTTTTTCATGGTCATTTTTTGAATAAGGTCAAAGTTGTGGTTTTTCTTTGGCTAGATGGATAATGGCATCGCCTTTATAAACAACGGGCGCTTCATTGATGCAAATCACGTAACCACTTTGGCTTGCTTTGATTTGCTTTTCGTATTTGCCGTAAGGATCGGTCACTAGGGCCAGCACTTCGCCTTTTTGAACGCTAGTTCCGTTCGGCACAAAACATTGGAACATGCCACTCGAAGGGGCACGCATCCATTTGTTCTCGCCGATAAAGATGGGTTGTCTGTCTTTGGAAATATCGATTTTATAGTTGCGAATGCCCAAATGACTGATCACACGCTTGAGGCCATTCAAACCCTCCTCCACTACATTTTCTTCGATGTTTTTAGACTTTCCGCCTTCAAAGAGCAAGAGCTTCTTTTGGCGCTTGACCATGCTCTCTCTAAGCGTTTTAGAAATCAGGCTGGAATGTAAAATAAAGGGCGGATTAAAAACCTTTGCGAGTTCAACACTCTCTTGATCTGAAAACACACAACGGATTTGCGGAAAGTTGTTGCGTTGGGCTGCACCTGTGTGGAAGTCGATGATGTAGTCGCAATGTGGTGCAATTTCTTTCATGAAATGATACGCAAATTGCGCGGCAAGTGAACCGCTGTTAGAACCCGGAAAACTCCGATTGAGGTCGCGGCCGTCTGGCAACTCGCGCTTGAGGTTGAGAAAGCCAAAAATGTTGAAAATGGGCAGACAAATGATGGTGCCCTTCGTTGGTTTATTCAATTTTTTGCGCAAAAAGCGGCGCACTATTTCAATGCCATTGAGTTCGTCGCCATGTAGGCCCGCCATGACCAAAACCGTAGGGCCATCTTCTTTGGCGCGCTCTACCAGCACAGGCACTTGTATCGGGGTACGGGTGTGTAAGTGCGCCACCTCTAAATTGAGTTGCGCGCCCTTACCCGGCAAAATTTCTTGCCCGAGCATGACCATTTTGCGGTATTGGTTCTTTCTAGCGCTTGACATTTTTCTCGATGTAGGCAATAATTTTGCCGGCGATATCTGTTTGGGTTGTTTTTTCAATGCCTTCTAGCCCCGGAGATGAGTTGACCTCCAACACCAGCGGACCGCGCTCAGATTGCAGTAAATCTACGCCCGCAATACCTAAGCCCACCGCTTTGGCAGCTAATATGGCGGTGTATTTTTCTTCGGTAGTGAGTTCGATGACTTCGGAGCTGCCGCCACGGTGCAAATTGGAACGGAACTCTCCAGGAAGACCTTGGCGCTTCATGGCACCTACTACCTCGCCATCGACAACAAAGGCGTGAGGAGCAGCAGTAAGGTGGTGGTGGAGAAATAGCGACAAAGCGACGGAGCGACGGAGCGACGGAGCGA
>RDZL01000091.1 GCA_004295165.1 Flavobacteriia bacterium | reverse complement strand
GGTATCAGGCAAAATGAAATAACTAAATGTATCGGTATTTGCTTGTAAAACCTTAGCAACAAAACCTGATTTTGCCGAAGCTGGCAAATCATAAGTTGAAAAACTCGAATTGAGTTGCAAGGCATTTGGATCTTGGCTTGAGGGTATTGGTGTTGGTGGTAAAATCGTAGAAAAATGTTGGTAAGCAGACTGAAAACCGACTACCACAGGCTCTTGTGCGTTGAAATTGGCAATACCCAAGCCGAGGTCGTCCTTTTTTCCAAACCCACGGTTGCTCCAAGCTAAGTTGCCATTGGCTTGTAAACACAGTACATAAACATCTCGGTAACCCAAGGAATTCCAAAACCCTTCATGCATGTTGGGTAAGGTTTGCATTTGATCAAATGCACAATTAAAGCCCCCCGTTACGTAAACTTTTTGGTCGCTAGCCACAGAAACAGAGCGAGCAGTAAGGCCGCTATTTGAGCCAAATGCCGTAGCCCATAACAGCGTGCCATTAGCATTGGTTTTAAGCACAAAAATGCGTTGACCAAAAGCATTGGTAACTGTTGTAATCGGATTATTGTAAATTAAATTGCCACTGACATCTCCAACCACAACAACCTCATTTGAAGCACTCACACTGAGGTCCTGAGGTAAACAAGTACCTGCAAGCATTTTTTCGAAAAAAACAAAATTTCCATTGGGATTCAATTTAGCTAGAAAGCCAATGTTGTTTTGCAAATTGGAAATTGTAGATCCTGCAAAATCGATTGCTTGCGAAAATTGTCCGCAAATGTAGACTTCATTTTGTGCATTCACACCAATTCCCTGGGCTCTTTCATTTTTATTCCCGACACCAGTTTTGAGCCATTGCCCAGTTCCTTGAGCAGAATATTTAGCTACAAAAATATCAGCACCTTGTATATTGGTTTGCGGATCGATAAGGCTTGTGTAAGAACTACCTTGTAAAGTGCTTTGGCCTGTAAATTGTCCGCAAATCAAAACATTCAATTGCGCATCAATGGTAATTGCCGTAGTGCTTTCGATACCGCTACCGCCCTCCTTTAAAAGCCAAACGGGTTGCCCAAATGCATTTACTTTAAGAATAAAAACATCTTGCGCAGCACCTTGCGAACTCACACTAAATGAACCTGCCTGAAAAGTACCGGTAAATGTACCGGTAAGTACCACCTGCCCGTCTGAGCCAATCGCTAAATCTGTCGCTTTGTCAAGACCTGTTCCGTTGTAGGATTGCGCCCATATGAGCGCACCATTTGGTGCATATTTAGCCAAGTAAACATCGCTACCACCAGCCACAGCTGAGGAACTTACGGCAGCAGTAAAATTTGTCGAGCTTGTAATGTGCCCACAAACATAGGCCTCACCACTTTGGTTGTAAACTACCGATTTTGATTCGCTGCCCGCAAATCCATCTAAAGCCCAACCCCAAATATCTTGTGCATTTGCATCAATAGATACAAAGCAGAAAATAAGGAATATGAATAGGTAACTGCGGGCCATGAACTCCTATAAAAATAGGAAAAAAGCTTGATTTTAAAACCCTACCTCACCACCAACACCTTCGCATAGCGATTTTGGGTCTTGTTTTGTATAACCAAAGTATAGTTCCCGATGGGAAGTTTGGCTACATCAATTTGTGCAGATGTTTGACCCGATTGCACTAATTTGCCTTCAGTTGAATAAATGCTATATGCTGTAAATTCTGTTGCATAAGCCGCCGGAATATTGATTTGATCTGAAACTGGGTTGGGGTAAATTTGGAAGTTGTCTGCTTGTGGGTTTTCGGGTACTGAGAGGATTTGAATTGGATTAAAAACAATATTGTTGGTAAAGCCGCCGGCATTGGTTGTTTTGATAATGTGATATTCATTAGAAATTTGATCCCATCCGATTGCAAATCCTAGGTTGTCGTTTACAAAATGAAGCTCTTCAAACTTAAAGTAGGTAGTGTCAAATCCCGAAGATTCCTGAATGAAAAAGCTTGTTCCATAATTTGTGCTGCTGTAAATTTGTCCATTTTGGGTTAAGAATATTGCCGATGAGGTGGCAATTCCTATATCAAAATTTTCACCTGGAAAATGCAGGTTGAGACCAGAATCGAAAGGGCTTGTAGTTATTGAAATCGCATTATAATAAGGCGAATTATAACCAAGTAAACTACCATTCATGCCAAACACATTGCGAAAAACCTTATTGTTGTGAATACTATAATTTAACAAGTAACCATCGCAAGCACAACCCCATGGCAAGGTGGTTTGAACTAAACTAAGCGGATCAATCAGAACTACATTTTGATTGCTAAAAGAGGAAAATTCATTCGCTAACAAAACCGGATCAAACAAACTTCCTTGAGCTACTGAACCTAACCAAGTTTGACCGCCGTCTTGTGTTTGGTATATATTGATGCCACACGTTATTAAACCTACACCATCTGCCCTCATGGCAAAATTTAGATCAAAAAACCATGTTTGGGAATCAAAAGGTTCATTAGCAATGGTATCTGTCTGCCAAGTAATTCCGCCGTCTTGAGTTGAAAAAGAGCAAGATAAAACTGAAGTTGTGCCGATTGCCTTTCGACCAACTGCAACTGCTTTTTGTGCGTTGAGTCGGATACATTTGTAAAGTGTAAAATCTGTTGTAAAGCTGCTAGCCCATTGCTGACCGCTATCATTGGTAAGGTAGATATTCGAATAGTTGGCGGTATCAGATGAAAAAACACCAACCACTGAACCATGTTGGGTATCGCTAAACGAAATGGAACGCAGAACCGCAGAACCCGAACCGTTATTTGGCAAGTTAAAAACAGAGCTCCACTGCCCAAAAGAAAACCCAGAAAAAAAAAGAAAGAATAAGAGTAGTCGCATAGCAATAAAATAATACGTTGCTCGTATAACGTAAATATGCGCTAAATTAGGTAGTTGGCTCGTGAAAAACTGCAGGGTTTGTACCTGAAAATCTACTGATTCACAAAATAAATCGAATTGGCTACCATGAGTTTGCCGCTTTCCCAGAAACCGCGGAAGAGCGGGTTGTCGATGAAATAGACAATGGTGCCGCGGCCGTATTGTACAGATCCAGCGATGTGTGCTTCGGATTGCTGTGCTTTGACGCGCGCACCTACAAAACCATTGACAGCAGTGGCGTTTTTGGCTAGCGCAAATGCTGGCTTGCCATCGATTTGATAAGTTGTGGCTCCCTGACGGAGCGTATAGTAAAAGTCGTAACCGAATACCATCGGGTTGCTTTGGTCAAGGATACACGGATAAATGGCGCCTGTGATGGCGTCTGAAATTTGATCGCGCTCTTGACTTGCATAGCTAACTGGGGCGTTTGCACCAGCCTGACTTTCTTTGTGCTTGATACCAAAGCCTTGGTCGGCA
>RDZL01000090.1 GCA_004295165.1 Flavobacteriia bacterium | reverse complement strand
TTGTTCAAAATAACTAGAATCTGGAATTTGAGCGATGTCTAGGGCAGAACCCGGGCCAATGAAAGCGCGCGTAATTTTGATCATGTGAATGGAGTCGGCTTGGTCGAGAAGGCCATAGACAACTGCAGTTTCAACGAAGTCGCCATCGAGAATGATGTCTTCTTCACAAGAGCTTAGTGCAAAGGCTCCTGCAACAAAAATGGAGAGAAATTTTAAAAAGCGCATGGTCTAAGTTACGGATTATTGTGGTCTTGGGCTAGGCATCGGCATGGCCGTGTTTGGAGCAACTGCTTTTTCGATCGCCATGAGTTCCATTTCAAAAATAAGTGGAGAATAGGGTTTGATATTGGCGCCCTGCGGAGGATTGCCAGCATAACCGAGTTCTTGTGGAACAAACAGGCGAATTTTGCTACCTACGCTCATGAGTTGAATGCCTTCGGTCCAGCCGGGGATCACTTCGTTGAGGCCAAAACTAATGCCTTCACCAGCCGGTGATTGGTCAAAAATACTGCCGTCTGGGTTCATGCCGACATAACTCATTTTGACGCGTGCGTCGCGGCCAGGCTTAGGGCCTTTACCTTCTTTGAGTACCATGTATTGGAGACCGCTCGCGGTGGTTTTGACACCAGGTTTGTTCTTGTTGGCGTTCATAAATGCTTCGCCCTCAGCTTTGTATCCGGCAGTAATTTTTTGGTATTTCTGATTCATGAGGGCTTCAAAACCAGCCATAATTTTTTTGCGGTCTTGGCCTTTAAGTGCTTCAGCGTCTTTTTTGTTGAGGCCATCGGCGAATCCTTTCTTGACAAAATCGCTGTTGATGAGCGCCTTAGCGTTGAGTTCTTCAAAGTAGTGATCAAAGCGCTCGCGGTTGATCTTGCCCACTGCAAAAGAACCCTGCTCTTTGTATTTTTCATTGAAGCTTTGACCGTCTTGCCCTAGCAACAGCTCGAGTTCTTTGTAGTATTTTTTGAGTTCGGATTCATTTACTGGATTTTCAAAACCTTCAATCATTTTTTCTTTGTCCATTTTGGTAAATGGCGCTTGGGTAATGAACGGCTTGGCGATTTCTACACCGAGAAGATAAGAGTAGCGTTCTTTGTCGGTTTTGAAGGTAACGACGTCTTCACCGCAAGCGAGAAGGGTGAAAATTAGGGCAAGGAGAGATAGGTATTTCATAGCAATGATGGATTAGGCAATAGATAAAAGTTCGACATCAAAAATGAGTGCCGCGTAGGGTTGAATAGCTCCGCCCGGATGTGGATTGGCGCCGTAAGCGAGTTCTTGAGGAATGGTGAGGCGGTATTTGGATCCTGCAGCCATGAGTTGCAAAGCTTCGGTCCAGCCGCGGATCACTTGATTGACACCAAAGGTAGCGGGAGCACCGCGCTCTACCGAGCTGTCGAAAACAGTGCCGTCGATGAGCGTGCCGTGGTAGTGTACCGTTACTTGGCTCGTTGGGCCAGGCTTGGGCCCGTCGCCTTCTTGCAGTACTTCATACTGCAAACCACTTTCAGTGGTCTTGACCTCTGGGCGCTGTGCGTTGTCGGCCAAGAAAGCTTCTCCGGCCAATTTATTGACTTCGTATTTTTGCGTTTTTTGCGCGTCTAAATAACGCTGGATATGCAGATTGGCTTCTTCTGGGGTAATGAGTGGGGTTTCGCCGTTGAAAATGGCACGCATTCCTGCCAATACTTGATCGAGGTCAAGGGTGGAGAGGTCTTGTTGTGCTAAACTTTCGGCGATGCTCATGCCTACGCCATATGATGCTTTTGATTTGTCTGCTTCCATAAAATGCTAAAAACGCGAATTTACCGAAAAAAGGGCTGTGTTTCTCCCTGTTTGACAAATTTAATCATGAAACTTTTGAGCGGCTTTTGCGTATAAACGCCCCGATGACACAACACTTTGCTTTTTCGTACCGTTTGATTGCTGCGCCACAAGACTTGTCAGGCCCTGATCAAGCGCTGTTAGCTGCTGCAAACGCTGCGCTTTCAAGGGCCTATGCGCCGTATTCTAAATTTCAAGTCGGGGCCAGTCTTTTACTAAAAAGTGGCCTTATAGTCGAAGGAAATAACCAAGAAAACATAGCATACCCCTCTGGTTTGTGTGCTGAACGTGTCGCTTTGTTCTATGCCGGTGCAACATATCCGGAAGACGCAATTTTAAAGATTTGCATCGTGGCAGAGGGCGACTTAATGCCCGAGGGCGCTTTGCTGTCTCCTTGTGGATCTTGTCGGCAAGTGCTGCTTGAAAGCGAGGCGCGTCAAAACAATCCGATTGAGGTGCTTTTAGTACAAAGATCGGGCGAAATCCTCGTCTTGGATACCGTTCAAAACTTATTGCCATTTGGCTTCTCGAAGTAGTGTAAATTCGAACGAGCGTGTTATCTTTGTATTCCTAATTTTACACGCATGAACAGTTGGTTTACCGTTAAGGTCAAGTACACAAAACAATTAGAAAACGGCACATTTAAAAGGGTTTCTGAACCTTATTTGCTAGCCGCCATGACCTTCACCGATGCAGAAGCCCGCATTTATGAAGAGTTAGGTTCGAGCATTCGCGGAGAGTTTCAAGTCACCGGCATCGCCCGTACCGATCTCCACGATATTTTCCAATACGACGACGCCGAACAATGGTTCAAGTGTAAAGTCACCTATGACCGCATCGATGAAGACGGCGAAAAAGCCAAAACCATTTCCCAAAACTTTTTGGTGAGCGCAGCGCAAGTCAAAGAAGCTTACGAGCGCATAGAAGAGAGCCTAGCAACCCTCATGATCGACTTCAATGTCGTGTCTATCACCGCATCGCCAATCGTTGAAATCTTCCCTTACCGCGAAGAAGACGTTCAGTCTCCAGCTCAAAAGGCGCCTAAATTCGAGGAAGAAACAACCCATACGCCCATCCGTCAAGTCTTCTCTGCTTCGGGTTCTGATTCCGACGACGACCTCACCGACGAAGATGTATTTTACGATGAAGACGATTCAGAAATAACCGACGAAACCGAAGAGGCCTAAATATGAGTGAGTGGCTCAAAGCATACCGTGAAAACCACGCCGATTTCGATCAGTCATCGGCAATTGGTAGTCTTCCTTCAGATCCTTTTGCAGCCTTCTCACAGTGGTTTGATGCCGCAGTTCAAGCCCAAGAGCGCGAGGCCAACGCATGTGTACTGAGCACTTCCAATGCTTCCTTACAAGCTTCTGCCCGCATCCTCTACCTCAAAGAACTCCTCGACCAACAATTCATTTTCTACACCAACTATAGCAGCCATAAAGGGCAAGAGCTCAGCAAGAACCCCAAGGCTTCCTTGCTTTTTTTCTGGCCGCAGCTCATGCGCCAGGTGCGTATAGAAGGCAGCGTTCAGCAAATTGACCCTGCCATTTCCGA
>RDZL01000089.1 GCA_004295165.1 Flavobacteriia bacterium | reverse complement strand
GAAAGACCAACTTATCCAAGCACTTGAATGGCGCTATGCCACCAAAAAATTTGACGCGACCCAACAGCTAGACGCCAACGACAAAGAAACGATAGAACGCGTGCTGCAACTTACACCAACAAGTTACGGACTTCAGCCCCTGCATTTTATCTGGATTGAGGACCATGCCTTGCGCGAACAAATCAAAACCCTTGCCTGGAACCAACAACAAATTGTAGATGCAGCAGCGGTGCTTGTACTTTGCGCCAAAAACGACCTCGACACCACCTTCCTCGACCAGCATGCCGACAACATGCGCGACACCCGTGCAATGGCTGAAGAGCAAATTAAAGGCTTTAGAAACCATCTACATAGCGCAATTGGTCAAAAAGCAGCCTCTGATGTGAAAAATTGGAATGCTAAGCAAGCATACATCGCGTTGGGGCAATTGCTAACCGCTTGCGCGTTACTCAAGCTCGACGCTACACCTATGGAAGGCTTTGACCCTGCCGCACTAGACCAACTCCTCGACCTCAATGCGCAGGGCCTACACAGCGTCTTGCTCTGCCCAATTGGCAAGCGTTCGGCAGATGACCATTACCAGACACTCAAAAAAGTCAGAAGAGCAAAAAATTCGTTATTCAGCACTCGTTAAATAAAGGATTTTCCTTATATTTGAAGATGTCTCGAATTGTACTGTTTTTAACGCTCGCGCTCTGCTTAACTAGCTTTCAGGCGTGGTCGGCTCCCAAAATGAGCCAAGCGGACCAACACGAGCTCCAGCAAATTCAAAACGAGCTATTGCGCCAAAAAGGCGCTGTTTCAGCCCAGCTTCAAGCCAACTACCCTATTTACAACATCGACGGGCGCTGGTATTTATCCATGCTCGGGCGCTGCAATACCCAATTCAAAGCAGAAGAACTCCAATGGCAGCGCATTTTGTTTCAAAAACCTATTGCGGGCCTGCTTTCACTTAAAGTTCCACTCCAGAAACTTGCTAGCCTAGCAGCCCTCAAAGGCATAGATTACCTCGAAATCGCGGGGCGCATCAATCCAAACCTAGACAAAGCAGTCAAAGACCTCCACGCCGACTCCGTACACGCTGGCATAGGTCTCCCGCAAGGCTACGCGGGTAAAGATGTCTTCATTGGCGTTACAGATTGGGGCTTCGACTACACGCACCCCGTTTTTTACGACACCTTGCTCCAGCAGCACCGTATTTACGCCGCTTGGGATCAGTTCAAAACCAGTGGCCCAGCACCCAACGGCTTCAATTACGGAACCGAATACGCAGACACCCCTAGTCTTTTGGCAGCTGGCGGCGACACCTCCAATATTTACAGCTACGGCACGCACGGCACACACGTCGCTGGCATTGCCGGTGGCGCAGGCGCAACGAGTCCGTATCGCGGCGTGGCCTATGAAGCACAATTTTTGTTTGTCACTTTTTTGGTTGACGAAGGCGCCGTGCTTGACGCTTGGCAATGGATGTATCAAAAGGCACTTGCTGCAGACAAACGTTTGGTGGTGAACATGAGTTGGGGGCTCTACCATTTCGGTACCCTAGACGGCACTTCTATTTTGAGCCAAGCCATTACCGCTTTCAGCAACCTAGGGGTTGTGTTTGTCAATTCTGGAGGCAATAACGGCAACGTCAACTTCCACCTCAAAAAAACCTTCAACAACGATCAACTCAAGTCCAGAATTGAATTCTATGACTACGCAGCCAACCCAAATATGTGGGGCCAGAGCATACATGCTTGGGGCGAGGCCAACCAAAGCTTTGCCAATGGTATTGTTGTTACGAATAGCGCTAACGTCCAATTGGCAGAAAGCCCTTACTACAGCACCGCAAGTACTACAGGCTACATCGACACCTTCTTGGTCGTGAATCAAGACACCATTTGGTACAACATTTCTGCCGACGCAGCACATCCGCTCAACGGCAAACCGCAAATGCGCTTGCGCATCAAAAACACAAATACCAGCTTGCGCATTCAACTCAAATCGCAAGCGAGTAGCGGCACCGTTCATTACTGGAACGTCACTGAGCTCAGTACCGATGTCGGCAACTGGGGCATGGCCTTTTTAGCAGCAGGCAGCGGCACCACAGCCGGCGACAACCAAAATGGCATCAGCGAGCCTTCTTGTGCAGACGACGTCATCAGCGTTGGGGCTTATGCCACCCAATACGCCACGAGCTCCGGTTCTTTAGTTGGAGGTGCGTTGGCCTCATTCTCTAGCAAAGGTCCGCGCTATGATGGCGCCATGAAGCCCGACATCGCCGCACCTGGCGTTGCTATTGCCTCCGCTATTTCCTCTTTTACAGATGGCTCTTACACAAGTGTAGCCACAACCGATTTCAATAATACTACTTATCGTTTTGCCAAATTCTCTGGAACCTCAATGGCCTCGCCAATGGTGGCTGGCGTGGTGGCCCTTATGCTCGAAGCAAACCCATATTTATCAGCAGCACAAGTGAAGCAAATCATCATGCAAACGGCTCGCCAAGACAACTACACGGGCGTCATCCCGACAGAAGGCAGCCCGCAGTGGGGCGCTGGCAAAATCAACGCCTACGCCGCCGTTCAGCTCGCTGTTCAAACCCTAGGTCTCTTAGAAGCTGCTCCCATCTTAGAGTGGTCGGTTTATCCGAACCCCGTCCAGCACTACCTACACTTTACCATCGTTGAGCTGCCCGAATTTGCAGAAATCATCGGCCTAGATGGCAAACGCTATTGGGTTGCCATTGACAACGGCAAAATGTCAGTTCAAGACCTGCCAACAGGTACCTACTACGTGCGTTTGCAGCAGAACGGACGCATACAGCAAGCACCTTTCGTCAAAATCTAATATGGAACTCCGCCTTGCAAGCCCAAGCGAACTTTCTATTCTAGAAAGTTTAGCACGACAGATTTGGCCCCAGGCCTACGCAAACATCATTAGCCCGGCTCAAATTGAATTCATGCTCAACTGGATGTACAGCTGTGAGACGCTTCAAAAGCAACAGGCCGAAGGTCACGAATTTTACATCTTAGCACTTGACGGCCACGACATCGGGTTTATTGCCCTGGAATGGGTCCATGAGGCGCATGCGGTTTTCAAACGACAGCTGAAAATCAATAAACTGTATGTCCTGACTGAATTTCAAGGTAAAGGAGCAGGCCGAGTCTTGGTGGAGAAAGCAACTGAGCGCGCCTTAGCAACTGCCTGTGAAGCCATTTTTCTGCAGGTCAATAAAGTCAATCCAGCCAAAAACTTCTATCTCCAATTGGGTTTTCAAGTAAGAGAAGAAGCTGTTTTCGATATTGGGAACGGTTTTGTCATGGACGACTACATCATGGAAGTACAGCTCTGAGCTTTTTTGTATCTTCGTAGACCTAAAAAAATTACCCATGCTCAAAATCGATATGCACAGCCATATTTTGCCGCAAACCATGCCCAATTGGAC
>RDZL01000088.1 GCA_004295165.1 Flavobacteriia bacterium | reverse complement strand
CCATTTCCGATGATTTTCGGGTGATACTCGTCAAGTTAGCTGACCGCTTGCACAACATGCGTACGCTTTCGAGCATGAAGCCTGAAAAGCAACTCAAAATTGCTTCGGAGACCAAATTTTTATATGCACCACTCGCACACCGTTTGGGGCTTTATCCTATCAAGTCGGAACTCGAAGACCTCTCCATGAAATACTGTGAGCCAGAGGTTTATGAGCAAATTGAGGGCAAGCTTAAGTCTACCCAAGACGTCCGAAACCGTTTCATTCGTCGTTTTGTAGCGCCAATCCGAACAGAACTTCAGTCGCAGGGTTATCATTTTGACATCAAGGCCCGCACCAAATCGATTGCTTCCATATGGCGTAAAATGCAAACCAAAGACGTTCCTTTTGAAGAAGTTTTTGATGTCTTTGCACTGCGCATTATTCTAGACACGCCTCACGAGCGCGAAAAATCAGATTGTTGGCGTGTATACTCCGTTGTGACCGACTTCTACCAGCCTAGCCCCGAGCGTTTGAGAGATTGGGTGTCTACACCAAGAGCAAACGGCTATGAATCCTTGCACACCACTGTAATGTCGCCGCAAGGTCGTTGGGTGGAGGTTCAGATTCGCAGCAAGCGCATGGACGACATCGCCGAACACGGTCTGGCTGCTCACTACAAATACAAAGAATCCAACTCTGAATCCAACAAGTTTGACCGCTGGATTGCAGAAATACGCGAATTACTGGAGAATCCAGACACCAGCGCACTGGATTTCGTGAATGACTTTAAGCTCAATTTATTCAACGACGAAATTTATGTCTTTACACCAAAAGGCGAACTACGCGTATTGCCAACAGGTTCTACCATCCTAGATTTTGCCTACGACATCCATACCCAAATTGGCAACAAATGTATTGGCGCCAAAGTAAACAACCGTTTGGTGCCGCTTAGCTACGAATTGCAAAACGGCGATCAATTAGAAATCCTCACCTCTAACAAGCAAAAACCAAACGACGAATGGCTGCGCTTTGTGGTGTCTGCAAAAGCCAAGCAACGCATCAAGCAAGCACTTAATGAAGCCCACAAGATAATTGCAGCCGATGGCAAAGAAATCCTAGAGCGCAAGTTCAAGCAGCACAACATTCGCAATACCCCAGAAAACATCCGTGCTTTAGAAAAGCATTTTCACATCGACACCACAACCAATTTCTATTACAAAATTGCCAAAGGTAAAATTGACCTCACCCAACTGCGAGAGTTCAATATAGTAGGCGGTAACATTGTGGTGGAGCGCAAAATCAGGTCTAAGAAAATCAAAGGCTCAGACGAGGACCTCCTCAATGAAGGCATCAATACAGATATTGATACCATCATTATCGGCGAGGATTTCAAGGGTTTTGACTACACACTTGCCAAGTGCTGCAGCCCAATTCCTGGGGATTCAATCTTTGGATTCATCACGATTTCATCTGGAATTAAAATCCACCGTTTCAATTGTCCGAACGCCGTTCACTTGCTCTCCAAATTGGCATATCGCTGCCTCAAGGCACGTTGGCAAAGTAGTGCACTCGTGGAGCGCGTGGCCGCAATTCGCATCATCGGGATCGATCAAATTGGTTTGGTTAACCGACTTACCGAGATCATTTCCAAGCAGAACAATATCAACATGAAAAGCATCTCGTTTGAAACCAACGACGGTGTTTTTGAAGGCCGTATTAAAGTGTTGGTTTACGATACCGCTCAGCTCGAGCAATTGACGCGTAAGTTTGAGCAAGTAGAAGGAGTGAAGAGCGTGACGCGCTGGGATGCTGCCGTCGATTCTGAAGAACTCAGTTAGTATCTTTGCGCAGGGTTATTGCATCCTGAGGTCTGAGCCCCGGGTTCCATTGAAAACCTATGATGTATTTTTCTTTGGCATCAATCTGATTCATCGGGAAAAAGATGCCATCCGGCTGATCGAAATACGTGATTTCTTTCACTTCACCTGCCTGCAGCGCTATGCTTAGTTTTTCTGCAAATAAGCGGTTGAGTCCTTCGCGCTGCATTTCTACTAGTGTGTCATTTATTTTTTTCTCTGAAATCGGATAGAAAATTGTCCAGGCTTGGCCCGTGGCATCTACTTGATTGAGCGTCCCGCTGGTGTCAAAATGCGCCACAATCTTTGCGGCGGCCATCTGATTGAACAAGCTATCGCTCTGAAGTGTGAGTAAAATTGTGGCTTTTTTATTGAGTTCAATGTGTTCTAAAATAGAATCTTTGAAAAAGACCTGTGCATTTTCGCTTTTTAATTCACCTGTTTGAGCCCATAAAATAGGATGGGAAGTCATGCTGAGCACTTGTTGCTCAAATGAAAAACGCGTGCTATCCGAAATTCCTTGAAGGTCAGGGTGTAAGAAACGGAAATTTTTATTGGCTTTTAAAAACTGAGACCGATTGAGAGAATCTCTTTCGAGATAAAGTGTATCGGCATGAAAGTAAAGTGTGTCTGTTTGGTATTTGAGAAAACCCAAACTCTCTCCCGTGACATAAGCCATGTGTTTGGTATCGCTAAAAATTGCCTTTTGACCGAGTAGGGCTAATTGTTGGTCGAGGTCTTTGAAATAAACAGCGCCCCGACCTTCATAGTCATTCATTTTGGTATTGATCAGTAGGGTATCGCCTTTGATAATATAGTTTTTTTGGTAAATCTCGGCATGTTTGTAGAGCGCTCCTGCTTCAGTTTGTACGTCGTACCAGCCTTTTTGACAATAAATTTGTGTGCTGTCATTGCGCAGTTGGGTTTGACCTAAGAAGTAGAGTTTTTGTTGTTCGTAGGCAAATTGCAGGGTGTCGGTCTTGACGTCGAGGTCTGCTTTGGTATAATGCACCTTGCCACTGAAAAAGAAAGAGCCGTTGGCTGGGTAAAAATATCCACGTTGGCATGTGATGCGTTCGTCTGAAACTGTAGATTCTATTTTGCCGGCACTCCTGAAAATGGCGCGTCCTCTTTTGGCGTCGTAATCCATGGAGTCTGCAGACATTTTGTAGGCGTTGTCTCGGGCTTTGACATGCCCCCAGAGTTTGGCATATTTTAGTTGTTCGGCGTAAAATATAGAATCGGCGTAGAGATTGACCCCATTTTTTTGAATGTGCACATTTCCGTAAGCGCGTACTTGCTTGGCTTTTTCGTTGTAATGTGCGGAATCGCAATACATGGTGTTGCCCTGATAGGCAAAGCTTACCGTTCCTACCAAGCGGTGCACGCCATTTTGAATGGCATAAATTTTTTCTGTACCAGGAAGCAATTGGAGCTGACCCTGACCAAAAACGCGCGTCAATAACAGCAGCGTACTACAAAAGATTGCAATGCGCTGACTGATAGAATGTTTCATGTTAGTTTTGGAGCGTCTGTTTGCGGTCTGGCCCGACTGAAATAACGCGAATAGGCACATTTAATTGTGCTTCCAAATAC